>NZ_JAPVYY010000002.1:0-285684 GCF_041432105.1 Streptococcus sp. 27098_8_148
TGATTTAATGATGTTGGAAAATGACGGATAGAAAGCGCTTTAGAGCGATATACAAACAAAATTAAACAAATTTAGACAAAAAATGATTGACACTCAATCAATATAGTGATATACTGAAGCTATAAAATAAATAGTTAGATAAGGAGGTGGCAACAATGGGATTAAATCAACTCTTTAACAAAGATCTTGTATTTTGCCTACATGCCAAGGATCAAACAGATCTCTTTGAGCAGGTAGCAAGCTTATTGGAAGAGCGACAGATTGTGACACCAACCTATCGTTCCGCTTTGATTGAGCGTGAAAAGTCTTTCCCGACTGGATTAGACATGGAATTTCTTGGTAAGGACTTACCAAATGTGGCGATCCCGCACACAGACATTGTCCATAATCTCACTGAGAATGTGGTTGTGGTTCGTTTGGATCAACCGGTAACTTTCCATAATATGATTGCTCCAGATAAGGAAGTTCAAGTTTCACTCTTATTCTTTATTATCAATAATACGAGCTCAAGCCAAACGAATATTTTGGCCCAGCTGATGGATTTCTTTACTTCCAATGGAAATCTCGAAGCTCTATCAAAATTAGATAGTGAAGATAAGCTTTATCAATACATAACGGAAACTATTTCCTAAAACATTCGTAAATATTTATAATGGAGGACATCCAAATGATTAAAATTTTAGCTGCCTGTGGGGCAGGCGTTAACTCTAGCCACCAAATTAAGAATGCGTTGGAAGAAGAGTTGTCAAACCGTGGTTATGATGTGCGTTGTGACGCTGTCATGGTCAAAGATGTCAATGAAGATTTGATTTCAGGTTATGATATCTTTACTCCAATTGCTGCAACTGATTTGGGATTTGATCCTGGTATTCCAGTGGTAGAAGCAGGACCAATTTTATTCCGTATTCCAGCGATGAGTGCGCCAGTCTTTGATAACATCGAAGCTGCCATTAAAGAACATGGATTAAGTTAATATTTTTTTAAAACAGTTTGTAAGCGTTATCCAATGATAAAATTGGGAACGATTAAAGCCTAATATAACAAATTATAAATCGGGAGGATTTATTATGAATGGCATTATTGATTTTGCCAATAAGTTTTTCAAACCCATCCTAGACATGGGTGCTCCGATCATCATGTTGATCGTCTTGACTTTATTGGCTCTCTTGTTTGGAGTGAAATTCTCTAAAGCCCTTGAAGGTGGTATTAAACTTGCCATCGCCCTTACTGGTATCGGTGCTATCATCGGTATGTTGAATGGAGCTTTCTCAGCGTCTCTTGCAAAATTCGTTGAGAACACAGGTATTCAATTGAATATCACTGACGTTGGTTGGGCACCTCTTGCGACCATCACTTGGGGGTCTGCCTGGACACTTTACTTCTTGTTGATTATGTTGATCGTCAACGTTATCATGCTTGCGATCAAGAAGACTGATACACTTGACGTCGATATCTTCGATATCTGGCACTTGTCTATCACTGGTCTTTTGATCAAATGGTATGCTGACAACAACGGTGTCAGCCAAGGTTTATCACTCTTCTTGGCAACTCTTGCAGTTGTCCTTGTAGGGATTATGAAAATCATCAACTCAGACTTGATGAAACCAACATTTGATGATTTGTTGAATGCTCCAAGTTCATCACCTATGACTTCAACTCACATGAACTACATGATGAACCCAATCATCATGGTCTTGGATAAAATCTTTGACAAATTCTTCCCTGGTCTTGATAAATACGACTTCGACGCTGCTAAATTGAACAAGAAGATCGGTTTCTGGGGATCTAAATTCTTTATCGGTTTCCTTCTTGGTATCGTCATCGGTATCATGGGTACTCCACATCCAGTAGCTGGTGTCCCAGATGCTGCTAAATGGGAATTGGTTATTAAAGGTTGGTTGAGCCTTGGTTTGACTGCCGGTGTCTGCTTGGAATTGTTCTCATTGATCGGTTCTTGGTTCATCGCAGCGGTAGAACCATTGTCACAAGGTATTACAAACGTTGCTACTAAACGTCTTCAAGGACGTAAATTCAACATCGGTTTGGACTGGCCATTTATCGCTGGTCGTGCTGAAATCTGGGCTTGTGCGAACGTACTTGCACCAATCATGTTGATCGAAGCTGTGCTTCTTTCTAAAGTCGGAAATGGTATCTTGCCACTTGCAGGTATCATCGCTATGGGTGTGACTCCAGCCTTGTTGGTTGTAACACGCGGTAAATTGATCCGTATGATCATCTTCGGAAGCCTTCTCTTGCCACTCTTCCTTCTTTCAGGTACATTGATTGCACCATTTGCAACTCAATTGGCTAAGAGTGTTGATGCCTTCCCTAAAGGGGTAGCTTCTACTCAATTGATCACTCACTCAACTCTTGAAGGACCAGTTGAAAAATTGCTCGGTTGGACAATCGGTAACGCTACAACTGGAGATATCAAAGCTATCCTTGGTGTAGTTGTCTTCTTGGCATTCTATATCGGAATCTTCGCTTGGTACAGAAAACAAATGATCAAACGTAACGAAGAATATGCTGCAAATGCAAAATAATCGTCATATGTAGTTTGAAAATTGACACCATATCTTTTGTGGATATGGTGTTTTTATTTTAAAAAAATGTTCGAAAATAAACAATTTAATGTTGACTTTCGTTCAAAATAGGTGTAATATAATATCAAAAGTAAGAAAATGTTCCTTTGTGAAAAATTAACAACAGGGATATTTGCTGAAACGAACAAAAGGAGGACAGGACATGTCTATTGTAATTGGTGCAGATGCTGCAGGATTAAGATTAAAAGATCTCGTGAAAGAGTTTCTTGTAAAAGAAAACTTCGATGTTGTGGATGTAACTGCTGAAGGTCAAGATTTTGTAGATGTGACACTTGCAGTTGCAAGCGAAGTGAACAAAAGCGATCAAAATCTTGGAATCGTGATTGATGCTTACGGTGCTGGTCCATTTATGGTTGCAACTAAAATCAAAGGAATGGTAGCAGCAGAAGTTTCAGATGAACGTTCTGCTTATATGACACGTGGCCACAACAATTCTCGTATGATTACCATGGGTGCTGAAATTGTTGGGGATGAATTGGCCAAGAACATTGCCAAAGGCTTCGTCAATGGTAAATACGACGGTGGCCGTCACCAAATCCGTGTCGATATGTTGAATAAGATGTGCTAATGAGAGGAGAATTCAAATGAGAATTGCAATTGGTTGTGATCACATTGTGACAAATGAAAAAATGGCTGTTTCTGATTTCTTGAAATCAAAAGGATATGAAGTACTCGACTTTGGGACTTATGACCATACACGTACCCACTATCCAATCTTTGGTAAGAAAGTCGGTGAAGCCGTAGCAAGTGGCCAAGCAGATCTTGGTGTTTGTATCTGTGGTACTGGTGTTGGGATTAACAATGCTGTTAACAAAGTACCTGGTATCCGTTCTGCCTTAGTACGCGATATGACAACTGCTCTTTATGCAAAAGAAGAATTGAACGCGAATGTCATCGGGTTTGGTGGTAAAATTACTGGTGAATTGCTCATGTGCGATATCATTGAAGCATTCATCCACGCTGAATACAAACCAACTGAAGAAAATAAAAAATTGATCGCTAAGATCCAACATGTGGAAACCCATAATGCTCATCAAGCGGATGCTGATTTCTTTACAGAATTCCTTGAAAAATGGGACCGTGGTGAATACCACGACTAAGAGGTGACGTATGATATTAACGGTCACGATGAACCCTTCGATTGATATTTCTTATCCTTTGGATGTACTCCAGTTGGATACAGTCAATCGTGTAGCTGAGGTGAGTAAGACAGCTGGTGGAAAAGGTCTCAATGTTACTCGTGTACTTTCTGAGATAAAGGATCCAGTGGCAACGACTGGCCTACTTGGTGGTCGGACGGGGCAATTCATTCTCGATCATTTAGGAGAAGGGATAGAGGAACGTTTCTTTGAAATTGCTGGAGATACACGTAATTGTATCGCCATCCTTCACGAAGGCAAGCAAACAGAAATCTTAGAAAAAGGTCCAACCATTTCTGAGAAAGAAGGCCAAGACTTTCTCGACCATTATCGTCACTTGGTTGAACAAGTAGAGGTTGTTGCCATCTCTGGAAGTCTTCCTGCTGGTTTACCAGTGGACTACTATGCTATCCTTGTCAAGATTGCAAGGGAAGCTGGGAAACCAGTCGTACTTGATTGCTCGGGAGCTTCTTTAGAAGCTGCCATTCAAGCAGCTGTCAAGCCTACGGTCATTAAACCAAACAATGAAGAATTATCACAGTTGTTAGGAAAAGAAGTGAGTAAGAATGTGGAAGATTTAAAAGAAGTTCTTCAGGATTCTCTCTTTGATGGCATCGAATGGGTGATTGTCTCCCTTGGTGCAAATGGCGCTTTCGCTAAGCATGGGGATGTCTTCTATAAGGTAGATATTCCTAAGATCGATGTCGTCAATCCAGTCGGATCTGGTGATTCGACTGTTGCAGGGATTGCATCTGGTCTCTATCATCATGAGAGTGACGCAGACTTGCTCAAGAAAGCAAATGTTCTTGGAATGTTAAATGCGCAAGAAGCACAAACAGGACATGTCAACATGGGGCACTATGATGCCTTGTATCAACAATTAATCGTAAAAGAGGTATAAAATGGTATTAACAGAACAAAAACGCAACTATTTGGAACGTCTCAGCACAAAAGACGGTGTCATTTCAGCTTTGGCCTTCGACCAACGTGGAGCTTTGAAACGCTTGATGGCCAAATATCAAGACACAGAACCAACAGTAGCACAAATGGAAGAATTAAAAGTCCTTGTAGCTGATGAATTGACAAAATATGCTTCATCTATGTTATTGGACCCAGAATATGGTCTACCTGCTACAAAAGCCTTGGACAAAGATGCAGGACTCTTGCTCGCATACGAAAAGACAGGCTACGATACGTCTAGCACCAAACGCTTGCCTGACTGCTTGAACCTTTGGTCAGCAAAACGCATCAAAGAACAAGGCGCAGATGCTGTGAAATTCTTGCTCTACTATGATGTAGACAGTGCAGATGAACTCAACCAAGAAAAACAAGCTTATATCGAACGCATCGGTTCTGAATGCGCTGCTGAAGATATTCCATTCTTCCTTGAAATCTTGGCTTATGATGAAGGAATTGCAGATGCAACCTCTGCTGAATATGCGAAAGTGAAACCTCGTAAGGTGATTGAGGCTATGAAAGTCTTTTCAGATCCTCGTTTCAATATCGATGTCTTGAAAGTGGAAGTTCCAGTTAATGTGAACTTCGTGGAAGGATTTGGAGAAGGAGAAGTTGTCTATAGTCGTGAAGAAGCAGCTGCTTTCTTCAAAGAACAAGAAGAAGCAACCAACCTTCCATACATCTACCTCAGTGCAGGTGTATCTGCAAAACTCTTCCAAGAAACCTTGGAATTTGCTCATGCATCTGGTGCAAACTTCAACGGCGTTCTTTGTGGACGTGCGACATGGGCAGGTTCAGTAGAAGCTTACATCAAAGATGGAGAAGCAGCTGCTCGTGAATGGCTTCGTACAGAAGGGCGTCAAAATATTGAAGAATTGAACGCAGTCTTGGATAAAGTAGCAACACCTTGGACAGAACGCGTATAAGATTCAATGATGATTGCCTCCTAAAGCAACAGTTAGAGAGTGGGACAGTAATCGGTCATTCGGTAGAATTCGATTTCGTCGTCCCACCTCCGCACAGTTGAGTAGGGCTGTAAAAGCTGATGAAATCAGCGTAGTAGAGCCCACTCAACCACTGCGTCTTGCTCGACAATCCAAAGATGATTGAGAGGCTAGGACTTTTATCCCAGCCTCTTCATTATTTCAAGGTCTTGTTTATTTTTTATAAAAAAATGTTTAAAAATTTTCGCTGTAAGGGTTTACAAAACAAAAAGTTTATGATAGAATAAGTTTATAAGTTGAATAGCAGTGAGCGTTACTAAGTTAGATTAGGCGTGACCACAAGTAGACTGAACAATTAGTGTATGCTAGTTTTTTCAGTTGCTTCGTGGTCATTTTTATTTGCTTTTAACAAATTTTACAAAGGAGAGCCTCATGTATCGTATTATCCATCCAATGAACAATAATGTTGCTTTGGTTCAAAATGAACTACAACAAGAGTTGATTGTTATTGGGAGTGGGATTGCATTTGGGAAAAAGAAAAATGATCTAGTAGCTGATGATAAGGTCGAAAAAGTATTTCGTTTAAACACGGATGAGTCAAGAGAAAACTTTATGGCCCTTCTAAAGAATGTTCCTCTTGATTTCATTACAACCACTTATGAAGTGATTGATACCTTGTCTAAGAAATATGCCTATCCTGTTCAAGAATATATCTATGTGACATTAACAGATCACATCTTTTGTTCTTACCAGGCAGTTCAACAGGGAAGATATAAATACAGTGACCTTCCTGATGTGTCTGCTATGCATCCGATTCCCTATAAAATCGCAAAAGAAGCGATTGAGATCTTTCGAAAGCGGCTCTTGGATCAATTTCCTGACGATGAAGTGAATCGCATCGCTTATCATTTCATTAATGCACAAGGGCAAATGATTCATGAGCAAGATCCAGATGTTCAGGACCGACAAGTTATTTTGAAAGCTGTAGAAGAAAAACTAGCTCAAAATGGATTGAAACGGAAAGAAGAAAACAGTCATTTCTATGATCGCTTTATGATCCATCTCAATTATTTCCTAGATTCGCTAGATAAGGGAAGAGAAGATCCAGAAGGTTTGAGCGAGATGGAACAACTGATTCAGCTAAGTTATCCAAAGGCTTATGAGATTAGTCATCAAATCTACCAAACCATCGCTGAACAGACAGGAGCCAAGATATCTCCTAATGAAAAAGTCTATTTAGCCCTTCATATTCAACGTCTATTATAAAAATTTTCAAAAGGTATCATAAGGAGGAACCAACATGAATAAAGAAGAAGTCCAATTACTTGGGTTTGAAATTGTCGCTTATGCCGGTGACGCTCGATCAAAATTAGTGGAAGCCTTAAAAGCTGCTGAAAATGGTGATTTTGCTAAAGCAGAATCCTTAGTAGAAGAAGCGGGGTCTTGTATCGCTGAGGCTCACAAATCTCAAACGACCATGCTAGCGCATGAAGCAGCAGGAGAAGAAATCCCCTATAGCATTACCATGATGCATGGTCAAGACCATCTCATGACAACAATCCTATTAAAAGACGTGATTCACCATCTGATTGAACTATATAAAAGAGGAGCGAAATAATGAATAAACTGATTGAACTGATTGAAAAAGGGAAACCTTTCTTTGAAAAGATTTCTCGAAACAAATATTTGCGAGCGATTCGGGATGGCTTTATTGCAGGGATGCCTGTTATCCTTTTCTCATCTATCTTCATCCTAATTGCGTATGTACCAAACGCTTGGGGATTCCATTGGTCTAAAGATATTGAAACTTTCTTGATGACTCCATATAGCTATTCTATGGGCATCTTGGCCTTCTTCGTTGGTGGTACAACGGCTAAGGCTTTGACTGATTCAATGAACCGCGACCTTCCAGCAACTAACCAAATCAACTTCATTTCTACAATGTTGGCTTCTATGGTTGGCTTCTTGCTCATGGCTGCCGAACCTGCTAAAGAAGGTGGATTCTTAACAGCCTTCATGGGTACAAAAGGTCTGTTGACAGCCTTCATTGCAGCCTTTGTTACCGTTAATGTTTATAAGGTCTGTGTGAAAAATAATGTGACGATTCGCATGCCAGACGAGGTTCCACCAAATATTTCACAAGTATTTAAAGACCTGATTCCATTTACATTGTCAGTTGTACTCTTGTATGCACTTGAATTAGTTGTGAAAGCAAGCCTTCATGTAACGGTTGCTGAATCAATCGGTACCCTTCTTGCTCCACTATTCTCAGCAGCAGACGGTTATGTTGGTATTACGATTATTTTCGGTGCCTTTGCATTCTTCTGGTTTATTGGTATTCACGGCCCATCTATCGTTGAGCCTGCGATTGCAGCGATCACTTATGCAAATGCCGAAGTCAACTTGAACCTCCTTCAACAAGGTATGCACGCTGATAAGATCCTTACATCTGGTACACAAATGTTCATCGTCACTATGGGTGGTACTGGTGCAACTCTTGTTGTTCCGTTCATGTTTATGTGGTTATGTAAATCGAAACGAAATCGTGCTATTGGACGCGCTTCAGTAGTTCCTACATTCTTTGGTGTAAACGAACCAATCTTGTTTGGTGCACCACTTGTTTTGAACCCAATCTTCTTTATCCCATTCATCTTTGCACCAATTGCAAACGTATGGATCTTTAAGTTCTTTATTGAAACACTTGGCATGAACTCATTTACTGCCAACCTTCCATGGACTACACCAGGACCTCTTGGTATTGTTCTTGGTACAAACTTCCAGTTCTTATCATTCGCTCTTGCAGCATTGTTAATTGTAGTAGATATTGTTATCTACTATCCATTCCTCAAGGTTTATGATGAACAAATTCTTGAAGAAGAACGTTCAGGTAAAACTAATGATGAATTAAAAGAAAAGGTAGCTGCAAACTTTAACACTGCAAAAGCAGATGCTATTCTTGAAAAAGCTGGAGTAGATTCAGCACAAAATACAATTACTGAAGAAACAAACGTCCTCGTTCTTTGTGCTGGTGGAGGAACAAGTGGTCTTCTTGCCAATGCTTTGAATAAAGCCGCAGAAGAGTATAAAGTTCCAGTTAAAGCTGCAGCAGGTGGCTATGGAGCCCACCGTGAAATGTTGCCAGAATTTGACCTTGTTATCTTGGCGCCTCAGGTTGCTTCCAACTTCGAAGATATGAAGGCTGAAACAGATAAACTAGGCATCAAATTGGCGAAGACAGAAGGTGCTCAGTACATCAAGTTAACCCGTGATGGAAAAGGTGCTCTAGCCTTTGTTCAAGCTCAATTTGAAGAATAAGAACTAAAAAGTGAGATGGAGATGGATGGCTCACTAACTCCTCTCCCCTCGCTTTTCATTTTATCCAATCAAGAAATAGGTGAAAATATGACAAAAACACTTCCTAAAGATTTTATTTTTGGTGGCGCAACTGCAGCTTATCAGGCAGAAGGTGCGACTCATACAGACGGTAAAGGACCTGTTGCATGGGATAAATATTTAGCAGACAACTATTGGTATACTGCTGAACCAGCGAGTGATTTCTACCATAAATATCCAGTAGACTTACAGTTGGCGGAAGAATATGGCGTAAACGGAATTCGTATTTCTATTGCTTGGTCACGTATTTTCCCAACTGGCTATGGTGAAGTCAATCCAAAAGGGGTAGAATTCTATCATAAGTTATTTGCAGAATGCCATAAACGTCATGTAGAACCATTCGTAACTCTTCACCACTTTGATACTCCTGAAGCTCTTCACTCAAATGGAGACTTCTTGAATCGTGAAAATATCGAACACTTTGTAGATTATGCTGCTTTCTGTTTTGAAGAATTCCCAGAAGTCAACTACTGGACAACCTTCAATGAAATTGGCCCAATCGGTGATGGTCAATACTTGGTTGGTAAATTCCCACCAGGTATTCAATATGACCTTGCCAAAGTCTTCCAATCTCACCACAATATGATGGTTTCTCATGCACGTGCTGTGAAATTGTACAAAGACAAAGGTTATAAAGGTGAAATCGGGGTTGTTCACGCACTTCCAACTAAGTATCCATTGGATCCTAAAAATCCTGCAGACGTACGTGCTGCTGAGTTGGAAGATATCATCCACAACAAGTTTATCTTGGATGCGACTTACCTCGGACACTATTCAGATGCAACCATGGAAGGGGTAAACCACATTCTTTCAGTTAATGGTGGTAGTCTGGATCTTCGGGACGAAGACTTTGCATCACTTGAAGCAGCTAAAGATTTGAACGACTTCCTTGGAATTAACTACTACATGAGTGATTGGATGGAAGCCTTTGATGGCGAAACAGAAATCATTCATAATGGTAAAGGGGAAAAAGGAAGCTCTAAATACCAAATCAAAGGTGTTGGACGTCGTGTAGCTCCTGACTATGTACCTCGTACTGACTGGGACTGGATCATCTACCCTCAAGGTTTGTATGATCAAATCATGCGTGTCAAGAAAGATTATCCAAATTACAAGAAGATCTACATCACTGAAAACGGACTTGGATACAAAGATGAGTTTGTGGACAATACGGTTTATGACGATGGCCGGATTGATTATGTGAAACAACACTTGGAAGTCTTGTCGGATGCGATTGCAGATGGTGCTAATGTCAAAGGTTACTTCATCTGGTCTCTCATGGACGTCTTCTCTTGGTCTAATGGTTACGAAAAACGCTATGGTCTCTTCTATGTAGACTTTGAAACCCAAGAGCGCTATCCGAAGAAATCGGCTCATTGGTACAAGAAAGTAGCCGAAAGCCAAGTGATTGAATAAGTATAAGAGGCTGGGACAAAAGTCCTAGCCTCTCAATTATTTTTGGATTGTAGAGCAAGACGCAGTGGTTGAGTGGGCTCTACTACGCTGATTTCATCAGCTTTTACAGCCCTACTCAACTGTGCGGAGGTGGGACGACGAAATCGAATTCTAACGAATTACCGATTTCTGTCCCACTCTCTTTTTTATTTTTACTAGAAGAGGGTCTCTTAAACGCCTCTCTTCTTTCAGCCCCTAATTTATGGTATAATAGATCGATACTGTAATAAGGAAAATAGAATGAATATACAACAATTACGATATGTAGTGGCGATTGCCAATAGTGGTACTTTTCGTGAGGCTGCTGAAAAAATGTATGTGAGTCAGCCTAGCTTGTCCATTTCCGTCAGAGATCTGGAAAAAGAACTAGGGTTTAAGATTTTTCGTCGGACCAGTTCTGGGACTTTTTTGACCCGTCGGGGAATGGAATTTTATGAAAAAGCGCAGGACGTTGTCAAAGGGTTTGATATTTTTCAAAATCAATACGCCAGTCCCGAAGAAGAGAAGAAAGAATTCTCCATTTCTAGTCAGCACTATGACTTCTTGCCACCTTTGATGACAGAATTCTCAATCCGCTATCCGGAAAATAAAAACTTCCGCATCTTTGAATCAACGACGGTTCAAATTTTGGACGAAGTAGCTCAAGGGCATAGTGAGTTGGGGATTATTTATCTCAACCGTCAAAATACCAAGGGAATTATGCAACGGGTCGATAAATTAGGGCTTGAAGTGGTAGATTTGATTCCTTTTCAGACTCATATTTACCTTCGCAAAGGACACCCTTTGGCTAAGAAGAAAAAACTGGTCATGGAAGATCTAGCTCAGTTGCCAACTGTTCGTTTTACCCAAGAAAAAGATGAGTACCTCTATTATTCAGAGAACTTTGTCGATACCAGCTCGAGCTCCCAAATGTTCAATGTGACCGACCGGGCTACCTTGAATGGAATCTTGGAACGGACAGATGCTTATGCGACGGGATCAGGCTTTTTGGATAGCCAGTCCGTGAATGGCATTACCGTGATTCCTTTGGAAGATAACCTGGACAATAAGATGGTCTATGTCAAACGAGAAGAGATGGATCTCTCTCCTGTAGCAGAGAAGTTTGTCGAGGTCATGGTAGAATATTTTGATCAAAAGAGGTAAGAAATGAAGAGAAAAACAATGGTCCCAGTAGCGATCGTCCTTTTGGTCCTACTGGATCAGCTGGTCAAATGGTATGTAGTGAAGAACATTCCACTGGGTGTCGTCAAGTCTTTTATCCCCCATGTGGTCAGTCTGACTTATCTTCAAAACACAGGGGCAGCTTTTTCGCTTCTTGAAAATCAGCAATGGTTCTTTACCCTCATCACTCTAGTCGTGATGGTAGGGGCCTTTTACTATCTCTATAAGCATCTCAAGGGGTCGCTTTGGATGGTGACAGGTTTGACCTTGGTTATTGCAGGTGGGTTGGGGAATTTTATCGATCGCCTGCGTCAGGGCTTTGTGGTCGATATGTTCCACCTGGACTTTATGAATTTTGCCATTTTTAATGTAGCAGATAGCTATTTGACAGTTGGAGTTTTCTTGCTCCTGATCCTGATGTTGAAAGAGGAAACGCATGGAAATTAAAATCGAAGTAGCCGGTGCGCGACTGGATAAGGCTTTGGCGGATTTGACTCCCTTGTCACGAACTGTGGCCAATGAGCAGATCAAAGAAGGAAAAGTTCTGGTCAATGGGGCTGTAAAAAAAGCCAAGTACACGGTCAAAGAAGGGGACATCATCCAGTATGAAGTCCCAGAAGTGGAAGAGGTCAGCTATGAAGCAGAAGATCTGCCCTTAGACATCGTCTATGAGGACCAAGATGTTGTGGTGGTCAATAAACCTCAAGGCATGGTTGTTCACCCAAGTGCGGGTCATACCAGTGGGACCTTGGTCAATGCGTTGTTATACCATGTCAAGGACCTTTCAGGGATCAATGGGGAATTGCGTCCAGGGATCGTTCATCGGATCGACAAAGACACCTCAGGCCTCCTGATGGTCGCAAAAAATGACCAAGCTCACGTCGCCTTAGCAGAGGAACTAAAAGACAAAAAATCACTACGGAAGTATTGGGCCATTGTTCATGGCAACCTTCCGAACGATCGGGGAATGATTGAAGCACCAATTGGTCGCAGTGAAAAGGACCGGAAAAAACAAGCGGTGACGGCTAAAGGAAAACCTGCAGTGACCCGTTTTCAAGTTTTGGAACGCTTTGGGAATTACACCTTGGTAGAGTTGCAACTGGAGACTGGTCGGACCCACCAAATTCGGGTGCACATGGCCTATATTGGCCATCCCGTGGCTGGAGATCCTGCTTATGGTCCTAAGAAGACACTTAAAGGACAAGGACAGTTTCTGCATGCACGGACACTTGGCTTTACCCATCCCCGTACAGGCGAGACCTTGGAATTTACAGCAGAAGTACCAGCGATCTTTGAGAAAACGCTGGAAGACCTTCGAAAAGGATAATGAAGATGGCTGAATGAAGATTCAGTCACTTTCATTACATACGAAATAAATAGTATTAGAAAGAATCATAGCGATGAAAGCAAAACGAATCGTCTTTAAAGTAGGGACCTCGTCTTTAACCAATCCAGACGGGAGTCTCTCCAGACAGAAGGTCAAGGTCATTACGCAGCAGTTGGCTCTCTTACACGAATCGGGCCATGAGTTGATCTTGGTCTCATCAGGGGCGGTTGCTGCTGGATTTGGTGCCCTTGGTTTTAAGAAACGGCCGACCAAGGTGGCAGACAAGCAAGCTTCTGCGGCAGTTGGGCAAGGCTTACTGATGGAAGAATATACAGCCAACCTGCTCTTACGCAACATTGTTTCTGCGCAGATTTTGTTGACCCAGGATGACTTTGCGGATCAGCGCCGTTATAAGAATGCCCACCAGGCCCTTTCTGTTCTGCTCAATCGTGGGGCCATTCCAATCATCAATGAAAACGATACGGTCTCGATTGCCGAGTTAAAAGTTGGTGACAATGATACCTTGAGTGCGCAGGTTGCAGCCATGGTTCAAGCGGATCTTTTGGTGCTTTTAACAGATGTAGATGGCCTCTATACAGCCAATCCTTCTCAGGATCCAACCGCTAAGCGCTTGGATCGAATCGAACACATTTCCCGTGAGATGATCGAGATGGCGGGTGGTGCTGGCAGTAGCAACGGAACTGGTGGAATGCTGACCAAACTCAAGGCAGCGACCCTTGCGACCGAGTCAGGGGTACCTGTCTATATTTGCTCGTCTCTCAAGTCTGATGCCTTGATTGAAGCAGCAGAAGAGCAAGCGGATGGCAGTTACTTCCTTGCAGAGGATAAGGGCTTAAAAACCCAGAAGCAATGGTTAGCCTTTTATGCAGAAAGCAAAGGTGCCGTTTGGGTGGATGCTGGAGCAGCGGAAGCCCTGTTGGATCATGGAAAGAGTCTATTGATTTCTGGTGTGACCAAGGCAGAAGGAGATTTTTCTTATCAAGACATCGTCAGCGTCTATCATCAAGAGTCAGGGCAATTACTAGGGAAAGGGAAAGTTCGTCTCGGCCAGTCGGCTGTGCGCGATATGCTCCAATCTAAAAAAGCCAAGGGAATCCTCATCCACCGTGATGATTGGATCTCGGTAACTCCTGAGATTGACTTACTCTTTACAGAATTCTAAAGGAAAATGTATGGAAACAACACAAGAACAATTAGCCTTAGCGAGATCGGCTAAGAAAAGCATCAATACGGCCAGTACAGCTCTTAAAAATCAGGCCTTAGAAGCAATGGCCAGCCAGCTTCTGAAAGCGACGGAAGCCATTTTAGCAGCCAATCAAATCGATATGGAAGCGGCACGCGGGAAGATCTCTGAAGTCATGCTCGATCGCCTCTTTCTTGATCAAGAGCGGATTGCCGGTATGGCACAAGGAATTCGTGCTTTAATAGACTTGTCAGATCCAATTGGGGAAGTGCTGGATACGGAAGTCTTGGAAAATGGTCTTGAAATCCAGAAAGTTCGCGTTGCCATGGGTGTTATTGGCATCATTTATGAAAGCCGGCCAAATGTGACATCGGATGCTGCAGCGCTTGCCATCAAGAGTGGAAATGCAGTGGTTCTTCGTACTGGAAAGGATGCCTTTCATTCTGCCCAAGCGATCGTGACCGCACTCAAGGCTGGATTGGAAGAAGCCGGACTCAATCCAGACCTTCTTCAATTGATCCAAGATACGAGTCGGGCTTCTAGCCTTGCTATGATGAAGGCCAAGGGCTACCTGGACTTGCTTATTCCACGAGGTGGTGCTGGCTTGATCCAAGCAGTGGTTGAAAATGCCATTGTACCTGTGATTGAGACAGGAACTGGAATTGTTCATGTCTATGTGGGCAAGGAGGCTGATTTCCAGAAAGCCCTAGCGATTATCGAAAATGCCAAGACCAGTCGCCCCTCTGTCTGCAATGCTATGGAGGTCTTGTTGGTCGATCAAGCGATCGCGTCTGATTTCTTACCCTTGGTCAAAGAGCGCTTAGTGGATGAACGGGAAAGATCGGTTGAGTTGCGTCTAGATGAGGACGCACAGGCTATTATTTCGGGGACAGCAGCGCAGGAGCAGGATTTTGATACCGAATTTTTAGATTATATTTTAGCAGTCAAGGTTGTTGATGGAGTCGAGGAAGCGGTGGACCACATAGAAGCCCACAGCACCCATCATTCGGATGCCATTGTGACTGAAAATTCTGAGACAGCCGCTTATTTTACCAAGCAAGTAGATTCAGCAGCCGTTTATGTCAATGCGTCTACACGCTTTACAGATGGAGGTCAATTTGGCCTAGGGTGTGAGATGGGGATCTCGACTCAAAAACTCCATGCGCGTGGACCGATGGGACTGCGGGAGATGACTAGTTACAAGTATATCGTCAGTGGAAATGGTCAAGTGAGGTAAGTCATGAAAGTAGCATTTATCGGTCTTGGGAATATGGGAGCTAGTCTGGCCAAAGCGGTCGCAAAAGAAGTGGCTAGCACAGACCTGTTCTTGGTCAACCGTTCCCCTCAAAAGGTTGAAGAGTTTATCAGCCAGTATGGGGGAACGGCGTCTGATCTTGAACAAGTCTTTCAAGAGGCTGAAGTAATCTTTTTAGGGGTCAAACCTTATCAGATTTGTCCTCTCTTAGAAGAGTATCAAGGAATCTTGGCTCAACACTCTAATCTCCTGCTAGTGTCCATGGCCGCAGGCCTGGAATTAGAAAAGATGGCTGACGTGATCCAGAACGACCAGGTGGGTCTCGTTCGCATCATGCCCAATACGCCTGTGGCCATTGGTCAAGGTGTTATCAGTCTGGCCCGCTCCCAAGCAGTGACAGACCAGCAGGTAGCTAAAGTGAGCCAGCTCTTAGCAGGAGCAGGGGTTCTTTATGAAATTGAAGAAAAATTGATGGATCCTGCAACTGCTGTCGCAGGCTGTGGGCCAGCCTTTGTCTATCAGATGATTGAAGCTATGGCAGATGCAGGAGTAGGATTAGGACTTTCACGAGAGCAAGCCTTGCAGATGGCTGCACAGACCTTCCAAGGAGCCAGTCAAATGGTCCTAGAGACAGGCGAGCATCCAGCCCGCTTGCGAGATGCAGTTTGTAGCCCAGGTGGCTCTACTATTGCAGGAGTCAATCGCCTGGAACAAGTCGGCATACGGGGCGACATCATTGCTGGAGTGGAAGCAGCCTATAAACGTACCCAAGAAATGGGACAAGAGGCAGCGAAGGAATAGAAAAAGATTGGTTTTTACCAATCTTTCAAGTTGAAGATATAGTCCTCTTAGAAACTTTCCTTAGGTGAGAACGGACGTCAGCGAACTTCATAGAAGTTCCATGACTTAGTTTTGAATCTAAGGCTTCAAAACTCCCGAGTGCTTGAAACAATCCTGTTTCAAGCACTTTTCTCACGGCGGAAAGTTCCAATAGAGGATTGGATAACACTGACTAATATATTTTTATAGGATTTGTATAATAGAACATTTTTTCTACGTTCTCCAAGATTGGTTTTTTTGCCAATCTTTTTTACGTTAGAGCGACTCTATTTCTACCAAACCATTTTCGGTCAGACGATAGATTTTTTGGCAGACTTCTTTGAGGAAGGTCCGGTCGTGAGAGACCGTGACTAGTCCGCCTGCGTAGTCTGCGAAAAGGCGTCGAATTTCTGGTTGGGAAGTGGGGGAAAAATTGCGAGTAGGCTCGTCCAAGAGCAGAAACTGGGGACTTGTGAGCACTAGTTGAAGGAGATAGAGTTTTCCTTGCTGGCCACCAGAAAGTTCATAGATCGGATGGTGCATTTCAGAATAGGTAAAGTTGAGGGAGGCTAAATGCAATTGAATGGTGTTGATTTCTTCACGATCGCCTGAATGCTGTAAGAATTGAACGGGTGTCTGAGTCAGAGGGAGGCGTTCAGTGTAATCTTGAGGCATATAGGCAGTGCGGATACTTTCATTCTTCTGTAGACTTTTCCATATCATTTTTAGGAAAGTGGATTTCCCCACACCGTTGGAACCGATAATTCCTATCTTGTCCTGCCCTTGAAGAGTAAGGGAGAGGTCCTTGACCAGGACCCGATCACCAATTGTGAGCTCTTCCTGATCTAAGAGAAGGACTCGTTTTTTAGGAGACAAGGGAGTGAGGGGAGGGAAATGCAGATTGATGACTTCCTCATCATAGGGTTGGGAAGTCATGGATTGGAATTCCCGCTCGTAGCGCTTTTCTTGTGAGAGGAGGGACTTCATTTTCTTTGCTAGGAGACGTCCGGCAGTGCTATCCTTGGTGTTTCGTAAGGAAGTTTCGACTTGCTGACGGACGCGACGATGCTTCTCCATTGTTTTTCGGTAGGTTCGTTGATCATTGGCAGCTTGCTGAGTCTGTTGCTTGAATTGTTGCTCCCTCTGGCTACTGTAGTCTTGATAACCTAAGTGCTCTACAATGGTTTCAGCCTCCTTGCGGTGTTTGATCTGTCTTAGGTGGATGATCGTATCCGCCGTCTGCGTCAAAAAATCTTCATGATGGGAAATAAATAGGATGGTTTGGGGGCTTGTTTGAATCATCTGCTGGAGCCAGTCCAGGGTTTTCAAATCCAGATCATTTGAAGGTTCATCTAAAAATAGTAATTCATGAGGACGACAAAGTTCGTGAAGTAGTTGAACTTTGAGGGCTTCTCCTCCAGATAGACTTCCAATAGCTTGGTCGCTTGCAAAGCGGTCGCTATCAAAATGCAATTGATCAGCCAGTCTGTAGAGGGTGGCATAGTCTAGCTCGTCTTCTCCAAAAAAATATTCTTCCAATGTTTTTCCCTTCAATGCTTCTGGCAAAGACTGGGGAATATAGGCATAGGAGTGAAAGGAAGTGGTGATTTCGCCTTCTATTGTCAGATAATCTGGTAGGGATTTTGGGGACATGAGGACATGAAGCAAAGAAGATTTTCCATTTCCTTCTTCGCCAATAATGGCAACTTTTTCTCCTTCATGAATGGTTAAGGACAGATCGCGAACCAGATCGCGTAAATCTTTTGTATGGCGGATGGTGAGGTGGGATAGTTTTAGCATAAGATTCCTTTCTACTGGGACAAAAAACAGCTCTACCTATTTAGTAGAGCTGTATTCAAGTGGAACCCAAACAGAAAAAGATCTAATATAGCCAACAAGAAGTTGGAGAATAGGCAAGAGGGTACACAAAAAGAGATAGAACAAGCAGTCCACTAAATAAAGTATTTTATTTAACGAAACTTAGTTGTTCATATCTCCTTACCTCCGAATATGATTAGATTTATTCTATTCCTTTTATTCGTTAATGTCAAGGAATTCCTTGCTTCTTATTCCCTTTTCTTTTCGGACTCGGGGGGATTTTATGGTATAATTAAAGATATGCATACAAAACCAACGTCCGCTTATGTCCACATCCCATTTTGTACCCAGATTTGTTTTTATTGTGATTTTTCGAAGGTCTTTATTAAGAACCAACCAGTCGATGCTTATTTGGATCATTTGATCCAAGAATTTCGTCGGGAAGAAATCACACACTTACGGACTCTCTATATTGGGGGTGGGACACCGACAGCCTTATCTGCAGATCAGCTAGCCTATCTGCTCAAGGAACTGACCAAGTCGCTTGATCTGTCTCAGATGGAAGAGCTGACGATCGAGGCCAATCCTGGTGATTTGGATCCGGATAAGATTGCGGTCTTGAAGGATTCGCCAGTTAATCGGGTTTCATTGGGCGTGCAGACCTTTGATAATCGCTTGCTCAAGAAGATTGGTCGAAGTCACCAAGAGCAGGACATTTATGACAATATCGACCGTCTGAAGCTGGCTGGTTTTGACAATATTTCGATCGACCTCATCTATGCGCTTCCGACACAAACCATGGACCAGGTCAAAGAGAATGTTGCTAAGGCTCGTACCCTTGACATTCCCCACATGAGTCTTTATAGCTTGATTCTGGAGAATCACACAGTCTTTATGAATCGCATGAGACGGGGCAAGCTTCCTCTACCAAAAGAGGAGTTGGAAGCAGAGATGTTTGAATACATTATTCAGGAGTTGGAGCGAGCGGGCTTTGAGCATTACGAAATTTCTAATTTCTCCAAGCCTGGTTTTGAAAGTCGACACAATCTCATGTATTGGGACAATGCTGAGTATTATGGTCTGGGAGCTGGAGCATCCGGCTATGTCGATGGGATTCGCTACAAGAATCATGGCCCCATTCGTCACTATATGCAAGCTGTCGAAGAGGGAAATGCGCGTGTCCAAGAAGAGCATCTGACTCAGACAGAAATGATGGAAGAAGAGATGTTTCTAGGACTACGTAAGAAAACAGGCGTTTCCAAGAAGCGTTTTGAAGAAAAATTTGGTGTGAATTTTGACCAACAATATGGATCAGTGGTTGAGGAATTGACCCAGCAGGGCCTGTTGGTCCCTGACAAGGACATTGTACGAATGACCAAGAAAGGTCTCTTTTTAGCAGACACTGTAGCAGAGAAGTTTATTTTGGAGTAGAAAATGGCAAAAACATTTGAATACAGCATGAAAATTCCGTTTGATATGAGCGATGTCAATGGTTATATTAAGATTCCCCAATTGATCTTGCTGTCTTTACAGGTATCGGGCATGCAATCGATTGAGCTGGGTATGAGTGATATGTACATTTTAGAGAACTACAATCTAGTCTGGATTATCACGGATTACAATATGAAGATCGAGCGTCTCCCTGTTTTTGATGAGAAAATCACTATCGAAACCTATGCCAAGAGTCACAATCGACTTTTCTGCTACCGGGCCTTTAATATCAAGGATGAAGCAGGAAATACTATCATTGAGATGGTCGCGACCTTTGTCTTGATGGATCGGGATACACGCAAGGTTCATCCTGTTATGAGTGAAATCACGGATGCCTTTGACTCTGAATTTTCAAAAACCATGCTACGCGGTCCCCGTTTTAAGGAATTAGAGGGGGGCGTCGAACAAGAATACCGGGTTCGGTTTTACGACTTGGATATGAACGGACATGTCAACAATAGCAAGTACTTGGACTGGGTTTTTGAGGTGATGGGAGCAGACTTCTTGACCCATCATGTCCCTAAAAAAGTTCATCTGAAATATGTCAAAGAAGTGCTAGCAGGAGGTCTCATCACCTCTCAATATGAACAAGAGGGCTTGAAAACTCAGCACCAAATTATTTCAGATGGTCAGATCAATGCCCAAGCTGAAATTGAGTGGGAAAAAGTAGAAGAAAAGGGTTGGACTTATGGAAAGTAGAAGATTAAAAAATAAAAAACAGGAACTTGAAAGCTATCAAAAACGGGTTGTGGCCTATGCCAAGCGTCAAAAGAACCCTTTGTACATGTTGGGAGATTGGCTCTTGACTCTTTGTGCTTTGGGCATCATCCTGGTAGAGGAAATTTATAAATTTTTCCGCTATCGCTTGAATTTAGAGAGTTTTAATCGCTTTTTAAGAGAAGATGTACGCTGGTATCGGGTCTGGATCCATTTCACCTTGGCCTTTCTTTTACCGGTCATGATCTTCTCGATTGGGATTACTAGCCAATCAGGATCCTTCTGGTCCAATTTCTATCACCGCTTGTCTCAAGGCGTGCTCTTTAGCACAACAGTCAGCCTCGCTGCGACCTTGGTGACGGATTTTGTGGAGAATTTGCAACCAGAAACCAAGTCAGACGGCCGGAACCGGAGCACCAAGCGCACGGTTTATCAAATCAGTGTGGATCAGGCAACTGTAATAGGCTTGTTATTGACCATTGTGATCCTCATGGTGGCTTCCTTCTTGTTTACCCAATCAGGAAGTCAAGGAATCAATTTTACAGGTTTGATTTTACAATTTATCCTCTATGCTGGAGCCTTGCTCTTGTATGGATCTGGTGGACGAGTCGATACAGAGAAGTTGTATGAAAAAGCTGAAACAGAAAGGGAAGAATAAATGCACTACAAGGGCTATTTAATTGATTTGGATGGCACCATTTACAAAGGAAAATCACGAATTCCAGCAGGAGAAGCTTTTGTTCATGAATTACAGGCGCGTGAAATTCCCTATCTCTTTGTCACCAATAACACAACCCGCACACCAGAGACTGTTCGGGATATGCTGGCGACTCACTTCAATATTGAAACCCCAGTGTCGACCATCTATACAGCTACCCTTGCGACCATTGACTACATGAACGACCAAAACTTGGGCAAAAAGGTCTATGTGATTGGAGAAGCGGGGCTCAAAGATGCTATTGAAGAAGCTGGCTATATTATCGATGAAGAAGCACCTGATTATGTGGTGATTGGCCTCGATTGGCAAGTGGATTATGAGAAATTTGCTAAAGCAACCTTGGCGATTCAAAAGGGAGCGCACTTTATAGGGACCAACCCTGACCTTAATATCCCAACGGAGCGTGGCTTGCTGCCAGGTGCAGGATCCCTGATTGCCCTTGTCGAAGCAGCGACACGGGTCAAGCCAGTGATCATTGGCAAACCAAAGGCCATCATTATGGATAAGGCCATTGAACACTTGGGGCTTGAAAGAGAAGAAGTGGTTATGGTCGGGGACAATTATTTAACAGATATTCGTGCAGGTATTGACAATGGGATTCCAACCCTTTTGGTGACGACAGGTTTTACCAAACCAGAAGAAGTGTCAACCTTACCAATCGCACCGACACATGTTGTTGCCAGTCTAGCGGAGTGGGATTTTGATGCTTAAAAGTCTGAAATCAATTAACCTATTTTTCTTTATCTTGTCAGCTGCAATCCTTCTTACCATTGCTCTCGCTTGGGCCCTCTATCCCATGGAAATTCATTGGTTGGGGATTCAAAGCCGGACTGGTTATTCGGCTTCTGCCATCATGAAGAATTTTAATGTCTTGATGAACTACTTGACCAATCCTTTTCAATGGGTGTTGAAGATGCCTCAATTCCCCTCTTCAAAAAATGGCTTGCACCATTTTGAGGCCGTCAAGTACCTATTTCACTTAGTGACGGTCGTTTTCGTGGTCACACTACCTGGTTTTATCCAGTTTATGCGGACAGTCGTCAAAAAAGGCTACCTGACCTTGTACCGTAGTCTCTTCTTTTGGATGATGGTTTTACCAGTAGTGCTTGCAGTGATAGCTGTTATAATTGGTTTTGATCAATTCTTTACGCTTTTTCATCAGGTCTTATTTGCTGGGGACAATACTTGGCTCTTTGATCCGCGCGTGGATTCGATTATTCTTGCATTACCAGAAGACTACTTTATGCATGCCTTTTTGATTTTCTTTGTCTTATACGAAGGAATGTGTGCGAGTTTTTATCTATTTTCTAGGAGGAAGAAATGAACCAATACAACCGATTATTAGACCCTAAAAAAGATATAGGAAGGTATTCCGGGACCCTTGCCATTTATCTCTTGGTAATGACCTTGGTAACCGTCCTGTGGGAAGTCCTCCTTGGATTGACCATAGCAGGCTCTCTCAGAAAAGATCCAAGTCAAGTAACGGAAAAACTCAATGCCCTGAATGTTTGGGCTGGTATTCCCTACCTTATCTCTATTTCCATTGGACTCTTTCTCTTTAATGCCTATCGCAAGAAGGCCCTTTATAAATATGATCTTAAGCACAAGGGACGTAAGATGACTCTTTCAGTCTTCTTTATTCTTCTCGCCTTTCTTGGCTTTTCTCAAGTCTTTTCATCTGTGATGACACAAGTGATTGAGCGCATGTTTGAGACCATTGGCCTTCATTCTCCAACACCCGATCTAGGTGATACGATTGAGCGATCATGGACCATGCTCTTGTATGCTGGATTTTTTGGTCCTATCACAGAGGAATTCTTCTTCCGTGGGGCCGGCTTGCGAGGCTTGGAACGGTATGGGAAGATTTTTGCTATTGTCATGACGGCTATCTTGTTTGGTCTCTTCCATGCCAATTTTGACCAGCTCTTTTTCGCAAGTATCATTGGTCTAGGTTTCGGCTACATTGCCTTTGAATACAATATCTGGTGGGCTATTTTCTATCACATTTTCAATAATTTTGTGATTTCCCAAGGCTTGCATTATGTGGCCTATCATGTGGACGAGGGACTAGCGAATTGGCTCCAAATTGCTGTTTTAGCTATTGGTTCCATTGTCATGATAGTGGTTCTTGCGACTAAATGGCCAGCTATCAAGGCTTATATTCAAGCCAATAAACCTCAGCCGGGAGTTTTCCAGCGTGCCCTCGCGTCCTTCTGGTTCTGGTTCTTCGTGCTATTCACTATCCTGATGTCTATTGTTCCTTATGTGATTCCGATCTTTCAGATGGCTAATCTCAAAGGATAAAGTTTATCGATTGCTAGTAAAGGGGGATCCTTTTAGATCCCTCTTTTTTGCTATGAAAAAGGGCAAGTGAAGATAAAGGATTGAGGATGAGGGTCTGATATACTATTTAATAATTATTTTTTACTTGATGAAGGTGGATAACAATAATACAAACATACTAGAGAGAGGCTAACCCCTCTCTTTTTTGCTATAATAGAAAGTATGAATAACTTGATTAAATCCAAGCTCGAGCTCTTGCCGACGAGTCCGGGCTGTTACATTCACAAAGACAAGAACGGTACCATCATCTATGTGGGGAAGGCCAAGAATCTTCGCAATCGGGTGAGGTCCTATTTCAGAGGAAGCCACGATACTAAGACGGAAGCCCTGGTATCTGAGATTGTGGATTTTGAGTTTATCGTTACCGAGTCCAATATTGAGGCCTTGCTTCTTGAGATCAACCTCATCAAGGAGAACAAGCCCAAGTACAATATCATGCTCAAGGACGATAAGTCCTATCCCTTCATCAAGATTACCAATGAGCGTTATCCCCGTCTTATCATCACGCGCCAGGTCAAAAAAGATGGCGGTCTCTATTTCGGTCCCTATCCAGACGTAGGAGCGGCTAATGAGATCAAAAGGCTTTTGGATCGGATTTTCCCTTTCCGCAAGTGCACCAATCCGCCTTCCAAGGTCTGCTTTTACTACCATTTAGGGCAGTGTATGGCTCACACAGTCTGCCACAAGGACGAGGCCTATTTCAAGGGCATGGCCCAGGAGGTTTCTGACTTCCTCAAGGGGCAGGATGACAAGATTATCGATGAGCTCAAGCTCAAGATGAATACCGCTGCGCAAAACATGGAATTTGAGCGGGCAGCCGAGTACCGCGATCTGATCCAGGCCATCGGGACCCTGCGGACCAAACAGCGGGTCATGGCTAAGGATTTGCAGAACCGGGATGTCTTTGGCTACTACGTGGACAAAGGCTGGATGTGTGTGCAGGTCTTCTTTGTCCGTCAGGGTAAGCTGATCGAGCGCGACGTCAACCTTTTTCCTTACTACAATGATCCGGACGAGGATTTTTTGACCTATGTGGGGCAGTTTTACCAGGAGAAATCCCACCTGATCCCCAATGAAATCCTGATCCCTCAGGATATCGATGAGGAAGCGGTCAAGGCCCTAGTGGATACCAAGGTCCTCAAGCCCCAGCGTGGGGAGAAGAAGCAGTTGGTCAATCTGGCTATTAAAAATGCGCGTGTCAGTCTGGAGCAGAAGTTCAATCTCCTTGAAAAATCCATGGAGAAGACCCAAGGTGCTATTGAAAACCTTGGAAAACTCCTGCAAATCCCAACTCCTGTGCGTATTGAGTCCTTTGACAACTCCAACATCATGGGGACCAGTCCCGTTTCTGCCATGGTGGTCTTTGTCAATGGGAAGCCAAGTAAAAAGGACTACCGCAAGTACAAGATCAAGACCGTTGTCGGACCAGATGACTATGCCAGCATGCGGGAGGTCATTCGCAGACGCTACAGTCGGGTCATGCGGGATGGCTTGACGCCACCAGATCTAATCGTCATCGATGGGGGTCAGGGCCAGGTTAATGTCGCTAAGCAAGTCATCCAAGAAGAGTTGGGGCTGGACATTCCCATCGCAGGCCTGCAAAAGAATGACAAGCACCAAACCCATGAATTGCTCTTCGGTGATCCTCTCCAAGTCATCGAACTTTCTCGAACCTCGCAGGAATTTTTCCTCCTGCAACGGATCCAGGATGAGGTCCACCGTTTCGCCATCACCTTCCACCGCCAGCTTCGGTCTAAGAATTCCTTCTCCTCCCAGCTGGATGAGATCGAAGGCTTGGGACCAAAACGCAAGCAGTTGCTGATGAAACACTTCAAGTCACTGACCAAGATCAAAGAAGCTACTGTGGAAGAGATCGTCACAGTTGGCATCCCACGAGCAGTCGCGGAGGCGGTGCAAGCCAAGCTCCATCAAGGAAAGCAGGAAGAAGCAAGTCCATTGATGGAAGTGGCGGAGTCCGCAAAAGACTTGCAGTAAAGATAGGACACCAGAGGGTCAAGAGCTTGATTATTTATTGGAAATCGTAGAGTCATTGGGCTATGAAGTTCAATATGATAAGCGAGAACGATTTTTCCATATTAACTTGCAGCAAGTTGAGAATTTTCGTTTTGGTTTTCATTTTGTTTTTGAACATGGTAGATTGGAATTGATTTGGGTCATATATGAAGGAGATAAAGTCATCATGGGTAGTCCCTTTGAAATGGCTAATTTCTAGAGAGTATATTATTCTAGATCCAGTTATTTCTGATTATATTGATTTTCGGGATGTTATGAAAATTGCTTTTGAAATGTATGAGGATTTTAAACAAGCATTTATAAAGATTGCTAAAAATCAATAATTTAAAAATTTCAATTGGCCATCAGGCTCGTTCCATGCCAAAATGTGGTAACTAAGGTGTTATCGCATTTTTTATTTTTGTGAGTTTTTGTTATACTTGATTTAAACTTCTAACACTTTTTTACCAGTCAGCTACTGGTCACCTCGGGAATAAATACAAATCCTATAGAGCAAGTCAAGCAGCTAATGTGAACATCCACAGTGGGGAAGCGACTAGCTTTAAGGCTAGTATTAAAGATCGTGTCAAAACAACTTGGACGGAAGTTAAGACCAAGGTGGGTGATGTCAAGGTTCAAGCTGGAGAAGCTTTTGATAACTTCAAGAACCGTGTTTCAAATGTGAAGAACAAAACTGTTGCAGCAGGAGCAGAAGCGCTTCCAATAAAGTTCGGAACTTCAATGATTCGGAACTTCAATGATGCGATGGAAACAGGTCGACAAAATGTTCAAAACATGATGGATTCCATTGGAAATCAACGTCAACCTGCCTTTGCTCTTGCAGGGGATGGAAATGTTAATCTACCAAAGTCTAACGTCTCAACGAAGATAGATGATTTCGCCGATCGCATCCAACAAATCTCAGTCGATCACAAACAGAAGATTGCAGCATTTGAAGGTAGAGGTGGGGGAAGATCGATTCCTACACCAGTTAATAATATGCAAGAATTTTTTGAGACGGATTTTGGTGAACAGTAAAAAAGTTCGGTGAGAAAGACAAAGAAGCGATATGATGGACAAACTATTTATGAAGTAGTAGATAAGAGTATTCCTGGGCTTAAAAAAGGTGATCAGATATATTTAGATGGTATGCATAAAGACCATTTGGAAGTATTTAAGTCGAATGGAGAATTTAAAAAAGTAATAAATATTGACGGTACAATAAACAAAATGAAGACCAAATTAGGAGCAGGGCGGAGACTAAATAAATGATTGAAGTAAGCAAACTAATAAGACAATATATCGATTTTTTTGAACAATTAAATATTAAACAGCATATAGATAATTCTGAATATCTTATTGATTTAAAAACTTGTGAGAATGAAATAGAAGACTACTTGGAGCAATTAAAAAATGGAATTACCTTGTTAGACAAAAAGAAAGATAAGATTTCTTCATCAAAAGATCAAGATTATACAACTGGTTTTGTAGATGTCTTTTTGGCTCTAGACGGATTAGCAGATAGCTTTTCAGAATTTAATCAAATGTCCATAAAATTAAATAAGCAATTTATGTATCATAGCGGTGAAATCACTCATGAAGAATACCTAGATAATGGTTACTTGAATGTAGAGGTTGTAGAGGATGAAGAAGCCGATGATGAAGGGAATATCTAGTTCATTCTAGAACCTTATTATAATATAGTCTAAACCATTCATATTCATGTGGATGGTTTTCACGTTTTGTACTCATTTTTGTTATACTAGTTTTATTGTATGCTGATTTAGGCGGGGCGAGATGTGATCACACGTCTTAAAATACAATAGGAACGAATGGATTTTAGGTTTGATGGAAAATAACTTACTACTGACAGGAGTAGATTTTGGTGGGGTTAGTCCTTTGTCTCTTAAAGAGTTGAAAACTAATCTAGAGTCTATTTCTGATGAAAAAGAATGTATTTTACTGATTGCAGAGATATTAAAAAAGGGGGATTTTTCAGTTAAACCATTGTTGATTGAACTGATGAATCAAACGAAAGATGAATCTGTCTTAAATTTGTGTATTCGATTGTTTTGCTCGGTATGCACCAATGAAGATTTAAGGGATGTTTCCAATCTTAGATGTTTATCCGATGTGTCAGAATTTGCTATTTTTACATTTGTCACTGGTGCTGTGGACACGATGTCCTATGAAGTAGTCCCTTATTTGCTTGCACTTTGGGACGAGTGGGAAGATAGCGATTCAGACATTGAATATGCGATCCAAGATGCATTGGATGATTATTTTTATGATCAGAAATTATCGACGGAGGAAGCAACCGAAGAAGAGGTTGAAGAATTATGGTCGCTAGTAAGCGAACAGAAAGAACCAGATACCTATTACTATAAGGGCTCTCCTGTCTTTCCGGGAATGTTTGCTAAGGAAATCATGACTTCATTGTATACTGGTATCCAAGTTGAAGGTAAGTTTCATAAATACCTTCAATCTACTCTCCTTTCTACATTTACTGGTAAAAGGGTTCCAGTAAAAGTTAACGAAACAATTTCAAGAAAAGATATCGATAATATGATTGATTACATTGAAGATGTTTCCAAGCGAGACTGGGTCGAAGGAAGAAAATATTTTTATGGTTTTGAAATCAAATGATGACTGGTCGTTTAAAATGTGATATCCAAGTGTGATCACATTTTTTATTTTTGCTCGTTTTTGTTATACTTAAGGCACACAGATTTTTCAATCCATAAAGGAGTAGATATGAACCATCGAATCGCCATTTTATCTGATATACACGGAGATACGACAGCCCTGGAGGCAGTGATTGCGGATGCGCGTGCTCTAGGCACAACGGAATACTGGCTTTTAGGAGACATTTTGCTTCCGGGGCCTGGAAGAGAGGACCTTTTTGAGTTGCTGGATGAGATTCCGATTACAGCGGCTGTTCGAGGAAATTGGGATGATTGTGTCCTAGAGGCCTTGGATGGCGAGTACGGGTTAGAGGATCCGCAGGAGATCCAACTTCTTCGCCTCACTCAGTACCTCATGGAAGGACTAGATCCTAAGCGGATCGATTGGTTTCGTTCGCTTCCATTGGTAGAGAAGAAGGAGGTCAATGGTATTCGTTTTTCACTGACCCACAACTTGCCAGAAAAGAATTATGGTGGAGACTTGCGTCCAGCAAATGTGACGGAGAACTTTGACCAATTGCTGGATGACCAGACGGATATGGCGATCTACGGTCATGTTCACAAGCAGTTGCTTCGCTATGGCAGTCAGGGCCAGCAGATTCTTAATCCAGGGACTATTGGCATGCCATATTTCGACTGGGAACCAATTCAAAACCACAGGGCCCAGTATACTCTGATCGATGTCGAAGAAGATGGGGTGACCAACCTGCAATTCCGGAAGGTAGCCTATGACTATGAAGCAGAGCTCCAAGATGCCAAGGACAAGGGCCTTCCCTTTATTGAGATGTACGAAGAATTGAGACACGAGGATAACTATCGAGGCCATAACATCGAGCTCCTAACTAGCTTAATTGAGAAATACGGTTATGGCAAAGAAGTAGCTACCTATTTCAATCTTTCCAATGAATCATAGATAGATCTCTTGTGTATTCAACTTATAAAAAAGAAGCGGATCTTCAAAATGTCCGCTTCTTTTTTCACAATCTTAGGCTGTAAAACCCTGCAAGCTCTTTCATTTTGTGTTAAAATAGAGGTAACAGAAATAGAAAAGGAAGAAGCTTATGAAATTTCTAGAGCTCAATAAAAAACGCCATGCGATCAAGCATTTCACTGATCAACCGGTCGATCCAAAGGATGTACGGACTGCCATTGAGATCGCCACCTTGGCCCCTAGCGCCCACAATAGCCAGCCTTGGAAATTTGTGGTCGTTCGTCAAAAAAATGCTGAATTGGCAAAATTAGCCTATGGTGCAAACTATGACCAAGTCATGGAAGCACCTGTGACCATCGCCCTCTTTACAGATACTGATTTGCAAAAACGGGCTCGCAAGATTGCGCGTGTCGGTGGAGTGAAAAACTTCACAGACGAGCAGTTGCAATACTTTATGCAAAATCTTCCTGCTGAATTTGCGCGCTATGATGCCCAACAAACAAGTGATTACTTGGCTTTGAATGCCGGTCTTGTGGCCATGAACTTGGTACTTGCTTTGACGGACCAAGGCATTGGAACCAATATTATCTTGGGATTTGATAAATCAAAAATCAATGAAGTATTGGACATCGAAGAGCGTTTCCGTCCGGAAGTCTTGATTACGGTTGGTTATGCGGCTGAAAAAGTAGAGCCAAGCTATCGCTTACCAGTGGACGAAATCATTGACAAACGCTAAGCCAATTAGCAATAAGAAGATTGAGGAGGAATTCATGACAACAGTTGACTTTAAAGCAGAAGTAGAAAAACGTCGCGATGAGATGATGGCTGACCTATACAGCCTCTTGGAAATCAATTCTGAACGCGATGACAGCAAGGCAGATGCAGAGCATCCTTTTGGACCTGGTCCTGTAAAAGCTATTGAAAAATTCTTGGAAATTGCCAAACGTGATGGCTATGAAACCAAGAATGTCGACAATTATGCCGGTCACTTTACTTTTGGTGAAGGAGAAGAAGAGCTTGGGATCTTTGCCCATATGGACGTCGTGCCTGCAGGTAGTGGCTGGAAGACAGATCCATATAAACCAGAAATTATCGATGGCAAGCTCTATGCGCGTGGTTCGTCTGATGATAAAGGGCCTACAATGGCCTGCTACTATGGTTTGAAGATCATTAAAGACCTAGGACTCCCTGTTTCTAAGCGCGTGCGCTTTGTTGTCGGTACGGATGAAGAATCAGGATGGGGCGACATGGATTACTATTTCAAACATGTCGGACTTCCTGAGCCAGATTTTGGCTTCTCACCAGATGCGGAATTCCCAATCATCAATGGGGAAAAAGGAAACATCACTGAGTACCTTCATTTTGGAAATGACAACACAGGAAGTGCCCATCTTCATAGCTTTACAGGTGGCCTTCGTGAAAACATGGTACCAGAGTCAGCGACTGCAGTCGTTTCTGGACAACTACCAGATCTTGCTGGCCTCTTAGATGCCTTTGCTAAGGAACACCAGCTTCAGTATGAAATCTCAACTGTTGATGAAGAAACCTATACCGTTACGATTGTTGGGAAATCTGCTCACGGATCAACCCCTGAAGATGGAATTAATGGTGCGACCTACTTGGCTCTCTTGTTGAACCAATTTGATTTTGGTGGTGCTGCTAAGGCTTACCTTCATGTGACAGCTTCACTTCTTCACGAAGATTTTGCCGGTGAAAAATTAGGAATTGCCCATACAGATGCGAAAATGGGACCATTGAGCATGAATGCAGGTGTCTTCCATTTTGATGAAAGCCAAGCAGACAACACTATTGCCCTCAATATCCGTTACCCTCAAGGTACAGATCCTGAAACCATCAAATCCACCCTTGAAAAGATCGAAGGAGTGGCTACAGTAAGCTTGTCAGCCCACGGTCACACACCTCACTATGTTCCGATGGATGATGAATTGGTATCCACCCTCTTGCGTGTTTACGAAAAACAAACTGGCCTCAAAGGACATGAACAAGTGATCGGTGGTGGTACCTTTGGTCGCCTCTTGAAACGTGGGGTTGCCTTTGGAGCTATGTTCCCAGACTATGTCAATACTATGCACCAAGCTAATGAGTTCGCAGATGTTGAAGACCTCTATCGTGCAGCAGCTATTTACGCAGAAGCCATCTATGAACTAATCAAATAATCCACTACTCGGCCAGTTTTTCTGGCTGAGTTTTTCCATAGAAGGAGGACTTATGTCAACGATTGAAAGCATTAAACAAGCCATTATGGCAGATCCTCAAAATAAAGAATATACGGATAAAGGAATCGAGCCACTCTTTGCAGCTCCAAAGACAGCTCGCATCAATATTATCGGACAAGCTCCAGGGATGAAGACGGAAGAAGCTGGTATTTACTGGAAGGATAAGAGTGGTGACCGCCTGCGCGAATGGTTAGGAGTTGACGAAGACACCTTTTATAATTCTGGTTTGTTTGCGGTCATTCCTATGGACTTTTATTTCCCAGGGCATGGAAAATCTGGTGACCTTCCACCTCGCAAAGGCTTTGCGGAAAAGTGGCACCCTCAACTCCTCAAGGAGTGTCCGGATATTGAATTGACCCTCTTAATTGGACAATATGCCCAAGCATACTACCTTCATGAAAAGGTTAGTGGCAAGGTAACCGAACGGGTTCACCATTTTAAAGATTATTTGCCAACCTATTTTCCACTCGTTCACCCTTCCCCTCGCAATCAAATCTGGATGGCTAAAAATCCTTGGTTTGAGGCAGAAGTGGTCCCAGAATTGCAAACCTTAGTCCAAGAGATCATTCAAAAATAAAGGAGAGCGAAGATGGATCCTTATCAACAAGTTAAAGAAAAATTAGATGAGTTGGGAATTTCATTTGATGTGGTGGAACACCCACCTGCATTCACGACGGAGCAAGCGGATTCTTATATTGAAGGCTTAGAAGGTGTCCGGACCAAGACCATGTTTTTGACCAACAAGAAGAAAACCCAATACTATTTGCTCATCATGGATGACCAGAAGCCATTGGATATGGATGATTTCAAAGAGCAAGTGGAAGCCAACCGGATCCGCATGGCTTCAGCAGATTCTTTAGCTGAAAAAATGCAATTACCGCCAGGAACGGTTTCTCCATTTGGTTTATTGAACAATGAAGAAAAAGATATTCGAGTCTATTTCGATAAAGACATTGTGTCAGAGGAGATCATGACCTTTCATCCCAATACCAACGAAAAAACGATCTTTATTAAAACCCAAGACTTGTTCCGATTTTTAGAGGCTATTGGCTTTCATTATGAAATTCTAACCCTTCCATAACAAAGGAGAAATCATGAAAGAAATTCCATTTTCAAGCTTTTACCAAGCTTATCAACAAGGAGATTTACACGTTCTTGATGTACGCGAGCAGGAGGAATATGATGCCCTTCACTTAGATGGGGTTCGTCTTCTTCCCTTATCTGAGTTAGCAAATCGCTACCAGGAATTAGAGAAGGATCATCCCTATTATGTCATCTGCAAGTCAGGGCGACGCTCAGCACGTGCTTGCCAATTTTTGGAAGAGCAAGGCTATGATGTGACCAACGTCCAAGGCGGCATGGATGCATTTGAATCCTAAGAAACGGGAGTGGGACAGAAATCGGTAATTCATTAAGAATTCGATTTCGTCGTCCCACCTCCGCACAGTTGAGTAGGGCTGTAAAAGCTGATGAAATCAGCGTAGTAGAGCCCACTCAACCACTGCGTCTTGCTCGACAATCCAAAAATAATTGAGAGGTTAGGACTTTTGTCCCAGCCTTTTTCTTTACTAATTTCTAAAAATGAGTAGAATTTGTATGTTTTTCAAAAGATATTACAGGGATTTTCCAGTCTTTCATTGAAAATGGTTCAGAAATTTTGTATAATACCCTAGTATAAACAATAGTTAAGGAGATTCATTATGTCAAAACAAGATTGGCTGGATTATTTCGAAGCCGTAAATGGTCGTTCTGCTAGTGCAGAAGAAATTGCTCAAGCACTGGCTGCAGGAGAATTTCAAGAAGAAGTAGTGGTTCCAGAAACCCCACAAACCCCAGAATTTGTTGCAGCGCCAACTGCCCCTGTTGAAGAACCAGTAGCAGCTCCACAAGACCCAGAATTTGTTACAGCGCCAACTGCCCCTGTGGAAGAACCAGTTGCTGCTCCACAAGCCCCAGAGTTTGTTGCAGCGCCAGCAGCTCCTCAAGCCCCAGAGTTTGTCGCAGCACCAACTGCCCCAACAGAAGAACCAGTCGCAGCTCCACAAGCTCCAGAGTTTGTCGCAGCGCCAGCTGCTCCTGCAGAAGAACCAGTTGCAGCTCCAGTTCAAGAACCGGCCCCTCAAGCAGCTCCAGCGAATGGACCTGCTTTCCAACAAGCTCCACAACAAACCTACCAACAACCTACACAAGCAGCTTATCAACAGGCTCCTTACCAAGGTCAACCAGGACAACCTTATCCTGGCCAACCAAGTCAATTTGGTGTAGCCGTTGGTGGTTACTGGAATTGGTTCCTTTCAGCTTTGAAACGTCCAACAGCTGTAGAAAATCCAAAAGCTCTTAACGGAATTTTACAGTATGTCTTAACTGCCTTTGTCTTGACCTTGGGCACTTTCTTCACAGCTAGTGGATTTACAGGTGGTTATGGAATGGATTTCCGTGCCTTTATGTTGACATTGATTTCCCTATTCTTTAGCCTTTACGCCTTCCAAGTAGCTGGATTCTTTGTTCGTCGTGTGGTTCTTCAAGATAAGGAATACAGTTACGGTCGTTCATTTGAAGAGTTTGGACGTTTGTCTGTTTACACTTTGCCACTTGCCCTTCTTGCTTTCTTAGTAGGTCTTGTAAAAGTTTATGAATTTTATGGCTTTGTAAACTTCCTTATTTTCTTCTTGTTCTTTGTTGGAACATGCTATGTCGTTCATCAAGGATTGAACAAGACAAGCTTTAAAGCAGATAAATTCTTGCTTCTAGTAGCATCATCTGTTGTCTTGCTTCTCATTGCCATCTTTGTCATTTATGTGAATGCTCGTATTTTAGAACAAGTAGCCGTAGGATTTATTCCTAGTGCTCCAAATTTCTCTAACTTTGGATTCTAACAATATCACAAAACGGAAGGTGGGGGAACCCACTTTCCCTATTTTATAATGAGGGAGAAGAGATCCATGCAAAAGAAATGGGTTGAATTATTTGAAAAAGTGATTGGTCGCAAACCGTCACCAGAAGAGTTTATGGCTGGGAAAGCCTGTGGATTTGATTTAAAACAAATTCAGTCTATCGCAGGCAATGCTCCAGAAGAAGTAGCTCCTGTAGAGGAACCGGTGCTTGAACCAGTTGAAGAAGTGAAGAATGTCGATCCTCTTCTAGCAGCTCGTCAGGCTTGGTTGCAACATTTTGAAGAAACCTATGGGCGCAAGCCAAGTGCAGAAGAATTTACCGCGGCTAAAAGTCAAAACTTTGAGTTTTTTGTAGGACCTGTGCCTGAAGCAGAATTTGTAACCCCAGATGCAACTGAAGAAACACAGGAATATGTCCCTCAACAGCAAACTCAAGAGTATACGGCTCCACTTGCCGCTGAGCAAACGCAGGTCTTTGCTGGTCCAAATGTTACAGAAGCAGGCCCAGCTCAGAAAAAACAAAAGGCCCCTAAAACGAAGGGTGAAAAGAAACTTTCCAAGAAGAAAATTGGGATTATTTCTGCTATTGCAGTCCTTGTGATCGCTTTGGTAGCAGCCTTCTTTTACTTCCAGTCAACAACGCGTGTCGAAGTGACTGCAGATAAATTTATTAAGGCAGTGGACACCAAGGATTATCGCGAAGCAGCAGATCTGCTTTCAACCGATAACGATAAATGGACAAAGGATGAAGCCGAAAGCTTTATTACCAGCATGGAAGATCAAGGGATTGATATCGGTACAGAGTTGAACAAGATCATCGATAATGGTGGAGAAGGCAGCTATACGGATAAATCTGGAAACAAGATCTTTGGTTTGGAAAAGGCGGACAAGAAATTTGGAATCTTCCAAGAATATCGTGTGGCTAGCTATCCAGTGCAAGTGAAGGTCAAGACTAATTTGGATCAAGCCAAACTTAAAGTGGCTGCCAATAAAACGGTGACCTTGAAGAAAGATGCAGTGACAGACCTTGGTTCTTTCCATTACAATACAAAAGAAATGGAATTGACTGCTAAAACAGAGGTCGGAAATGTTACTTCTAAGATCCATCTCAATCCTAAAAAAGCAACCAAGAATAACTTAGAATTGCAGTTGAATTCTGAAAAACGCAATTTAGAAGTTGAGTTTCCAGATGAAGTTGAAAACCCAACAGATGTGAAGGTTGTGGTTAACGGCAAAGAAGTCGGAACCAGCACGACCTTTGAGGTAGATAGCATCCCTTATCAAGAAATTGAAGTGCATGCTGTCTTCAACATGAATGGGGAAACCTATACAACTGAGAAGGCTAAGGTGACGATTGAAGAGGGTGAGAACGATCCGATCGAACTTAAACTAGCCAAAGATACCCTAAAACGCATCAAGAGTGCACAAGATGCTAAGAAAGAGCAAGCAGCCAAAGAAGAACAAAATCGGACCTTGGCAGAAGAGTTCTTGAAAGAGTACCGCGACGCAGTCTTTAGCTCCGTTTCAAACCGAAACAACACCTACTCTAAATACTATGACACACAAAGTCAAGCGTACAAGGACATGGTTGAATTCACAACTGGTGATGGTGTTCGAAAGGCTAAAATTGACTACTATACTCCAGGAGCATTGGACATTCAAAGTGTCACTGAAGAAAATGGTGTGGTGACGATCAAGACTTATGAAGACTTTACCGTGCATTATACCGATAGCCATCCAGATTCACAAAACCGCAAGTACAAGACCTACACTTTGAAAAAAGTAGGTGCAAGTTATGTGATTACGGATATTGTCGTAACAAAAGAATCATAGGAGATTCCTCATGAAAGCAAGATTTTCCAAATTAACTTTGGTGACAGTTGCCTTGTTAACCTTGACAGCTTGCTCCCAATCTCAATCCACTAGTTCTAAATCTTCTGCAAGAGAAGAAACTAAACAAACGCAGACTAAGTCTTCCAAAGGAACGTCTTCTGCAAAGGATACGTCAAAAGAAACTGGCAAAGAAGAGTCGTCAAAAGCTGGTAAGTCAGATGTGAAAGTGGATTCTGGTGTCAGCTATAATGGTTCCTACTATAGTGTCAAAGGGAAATATGGTGAGGTCATGATCGCCAACAAACATTATCCCTTGTCGCCTGACTTTAACCCAGGTGAAGATCCTGAAGCTGTTTCAGCCCTTCATGAATTGATCGCAGCCATGCAGGCAGAAGGTTATCCGATCAGTGACCAATATAGTGGTTTTCGTAGCTACGATACCCAAGTTGGCCTCTATCAAAACTATGTCAATCAAGATGGTCAGGAGGCAGCAGATCGTTATTCCGCAAGACCGGGTTATAGTGAACACCAAACTGGTTTGACCTTTGATTTGATCGATACCAGTGGTAATTTGGTAACTGAACCTGGACCAAGTAAGTGGTTGCTCAAGAACGCCGCTAAATATGGCTTTGTGGTTCGCTACCAAGAAGGAAAAGAAAAAGTGACAGGCTACATGCCAGAGAGCTGGCATCTCCGCTATATCGGAAAAGAAGCACAAGATATCGCTGACTCAGGTTTGAGTCTGGAAGAATACTATGGCTTCACCGGTGGCGATTACGTTGATAAATAAAAAAGGTTGGGATTGACATCCCAACCTCAGATTGAAGACAAAGTCATATAAAAAACTTTCCTTAGGTGAGTACGGACGTCAGCGAACTTCTACGAAGTTCCATGACTAATTATTGAGCCTAAGGTCTCAATAATTCCGAGTGCCTGAATCGTTATTGTTTCAGGCACTTTACTCACAGCGGAAAGTCTTGGTATTTTCTTGATTCATCTAAAAAATTGAACTCAATTTTATTTCTTATCAGAATCGCTTAATTTATTTTACTTTAAAATAGTTTGTCTACATTTTAAGGTTGGGATAGATATCCCAACCTTTTTATTGTATGTTTTTTAGAAACTCATCCAGCTCTTTTTGATTCTTGAGAGAGAGAAATTTGTCTGGATAGTTTTGGCCGATAGTCTGATAGCGTGTGACCTGTCTAGCTTGGCGACCGTCCCAAAGGATCCAACGGATGAATTCCCAGTCAAAGCGTTCGGGGCAACCTGCCGCCATACTCTCACGGACTCGGCCTTTATAACGGCGGTATCGTTTCCAGGCTCTAAAGAGGCAGTTCCAACGAGAGAAGTTGAGAAAGATAATCTGGTCGGCTTGCTCCATTCTTTCCTCATAGCAGCACCAAGAGTAATTGCCATCAATGACCCAGTCTCTATGATCGCTGAGAAACTGTCTCATCTCTTTCTCCATCCAATCCCGGTCACTGTCTATCCAGCCCGGTTGAAATTGAAGGGTGTCCATATGGAGCTTGGGAATGGAGTAGTAGCGAGCTAAGTTTTCAGCCAAGGTAGATTTTCCAGATCCAGAATAGCCGATAATAACAATTTTCATAAGCACCTCTCAAAAAATTAGGCACAAAAAAAGCTCCGGAGAGCTTGATTTTTATGCTGTTCTTGATTAACCAAGTTTCGCTGCAAGACGTGCTTTATCACGGCTAGCTTTGTTCTTGTGGATCAAACCTTTAGTTTCTGCTTTATCGATAGCTGAGCTAGCAGCGCGGTAAAGTTCTTCAGATGGGTTTGCTTCAAAAGCTTTGATTGCAGTACGCATAGCTGATTTTTGAGCTGAGTTTTTTTCGTTTTGTTTAACGTTCAATTCAGCGCGTTTGATAGCTGATTTAATGTTTGCCAAGTTATTCACCTCCATTGATAATCTAACTATCTCATTATATATGAAAAGTTAAGATTTGACAAGCCTAAAATAGCTTTTCCTTAAAAAAGTACCGTTAACAGGCCATTTTCTCTAGCGTTTGAGATAAATTTCGTCGATTTCATGGTTGGTTGCTTTATGGAGAATCAGATCAGCTCGGTTTCTGGTTGGTTGAATGTAATGTTGTAAGTTAACTAAATTAATGGATTCCCAGACCTGATGGGCCATGCTTAAAACTTCTTCTAGGGGTTGCTCTGTAAATCGATAGTAGTAGTTATTAGGATCATTCTGAGCTAATGCAAGGAGTTTTTGGAAGCGATCGATATACCAAGATTCGATATCGTCGACCGCGGCATCCACATAGATTGAAAAATCAAAGAAATCGGTCATATAGAGACTGTCATTTTGCGGATTTTGAAAGACATTGATTCCTTCGACAATGACAAAATCAGCTGGTAAAATCGTTTGCTTCTCATCTGGGACAATATCGTATATTTCGTGGGAATAGACAGGGATTTCTACGCTCTTGTTGTTTTTGATTTGATTAAGAAAATCAAGGAGCAATTCCATATCATAGCTTTCTGGAAATCCTTTTCGATTGAGGATCTCTTGTTCTTTTAAGATAGCATTTGGATAGAGGAAGCCATCTGTTGTCACCAATTCTACTGTCGAGCCTTCGAAGGTTCGCGACAGCAGGATTTGAAGTAAACGGCTAGTGGTAGATTTTCCAACCGCAACGCTCCCTGAAACCCCAATGATAAAGGGTTGGCGTTCACTCGTTTTTTGAAGAAAAATACCTTTTGAGAAGGCCAAATCTTCTTTGGAACGCTTGTAGATTCCAATCAGGTTTGTCAAAGGCAGGTAGACGTCACGTACATCCTGGAGGTTGATGCGGTCGTTGAAACTTTTAATAGAATTGAGCTCTGTTTGAGAGAGAGGTGGGGTGGTTTTGCGGTGCAAATTTTGCCAGGTTTCCCGATTAATTTTTTCAAAATGTAGAAATTCTTTGTCCATATGTCACTCCTATTGTAGTCTTTAGTATACCAATTTTTAGAGGTCATGTAAACGATTTAAAAAAGGAGTGAATTATGATAAAATAACCTTATGAGTAAAATGTATTTCGATGTAAACCCAGATGCAGCCCATGATATTCATGATCTGGCTGTTGTTTTATTGGGGCAAAAGATGAATTTTTATACGGACGCCGGCGTCTTTAGTAAAAAAATGATTGACTATGGAAGCCAGGTGCTCTTATCAACCCTGGATTTTCAAGAAGGGGAAAGTGTCCTCGATGTTGGCTGTGGCTATGGTCCAATTGGCCTCTCTCTAGCTAAAGCCCAGGGAGTCGCAGTGACCATGGTCGATGTCAATGAGAGGGCACTAGACTTGGCTAAGAAAAATGCTAGCCGAAACGGCGTGGAAGTTCAGATCTTTTCTTCGGATGTCTATGAAGCAGTCGAAGGGGTCTTTGACCATGTAATCAGTAATCCGCCGATCCGAGCTGGTAAGAAAGTGGTCCACCAAGTGATCACCGGTAGTTTTGAACATTTGAAACCAGGTGGAGACTTGACCATTGTCATTCAGAAAAAACAAGGGGCTCCGAGCGCTAAGGCCAAGATGGAAGAGACGTTTGGCAATTGTGAAATCGTAAAAAAAGACAAAGGCTATTATATTTTAAGAAGTGAGAAAGAATCATGAGAGCAGTAGATATCATTCAGAAAAAAAGAGATGGTCTTGCCTTAAACAAGGAAGAAATTGAATGGCTGATTGAGGGCTATGTTGCTGGAACGGTTCCAGATTACCAAATGTCCGCTTTTGCTATGGCTGTTTATTTTAAAGGGATGACGACGGAAGAAATCTCTCATATGACCATGAAGATGGTCCAAACGGGGCAACAGTTTGATCTGTCAGCTATTCCAGGAATCAAGGTGGACAAACACTCGACTGGTGGTGTAGGAGACAAGGTAACCTTGGTCTTGGTGCCTTTGGTTGCAAGTTTCGGAGTGCCGGTTGCAAAAATGAGTGGTCGTGGCTTAGGCCACACAGGTGGGACCATCGATAAGTTGGAATCCATTAAAGGTTTCCAGATTGAACGGAACCAAGAGGAATTTATCCAGCAGGTGCAGGAGATCGGCTTATCGGTCATTGGTCAATCCGACCAACTCGTAAAAGCAGACAAACTCTTGTATGCTCTGCGTGATGTGACAGCGACAGTGGACACCATTCCTTTGATTGCTAGCTCCGTCATGAGTAAGAAAATTGCAGCTGGTGCTGATGCCATTCTTCTCGATGTCACCGTTGGAGAAGGGGCCTTTATGAAGACCATTGAAGAGGCGCGTGAACTAGCTCGTACCATGGTGGATCTTGGAAATGCAGTGGGTCGGAAAACCATCGCTGTCATTACAGATATGAGCCAACCTTTGGGAACCAGCATTGGTAATCGTTTAGAGATTTTGGAAGCCCTGGATATTCTAAAAGGACAGGGGCGTGCTGATGTCACAGAGTTTATTTGTGAATTAGCACAAATCATGTTGAAATTGGCCAATGTAGATCAATCAATTGAAGCCATTCATGAACACTTGAGCAATGGACGAGCCTTAGCCAAGTTTGAAGAAATGGTCGTGGCACAAGGTGGAAACTTAGAGGATTTGCATCGTCCCGTCAAAGTAGATCAGGTCCTTGAAGTAACAGCAGATCAAGATGGCGTTATTGCAGCTTTACCTGCCATGGAATTTGGCCTGTTAGCCATGCGCTTGGGTGCTGGCCGTGCTGTCAAATCAGATCCCCTCGATTACGAAACAGGAATTGTGTTTGACAAAAAAGTGGGAGAGCACGTCAAAAAAGGGGAACGCATTGCCCGTATTTTCATGAATGAAAAAAATTCACAAGAAGGCGTTACAGAATTCAAAAAAAATGTTAAAATACTAGAAAGGGCTGAAAGCGTTAAAGAAATTATTGAAATAATATCTTAAGCAGCTCAGGAGATTGTATGAAGTTAAATAAATATATCGATCACACTCTTTTAAAACCAGATGCACAACAAGAACAGATAGAAAAGCTGATCGAAGAAGCCAAGGCTTATGATTTTGCGAGTGTCTGTGTGAACCCGACATGGGTGAATTTTGCGGCTGAGGGCTTGCGTGATTCAGACGTTAAAGTTTGTACCGTCATTGGTTTTCCTTTGGGAGCAAATACACCATTTGTCAAAGCGTGTGAAACAAAAAATGCGATTCAAAATGGTGCCGATGAGATTGACATGGTCATTAATATCGGGGCTCTTAAGTCTAAGAATTTAGCACTAGTTGAGGAAGATATCCAAGCGGTAGTCGAAGCGAGCGGTGATAAGCTGGTCAAAGTCATCATTGAGACTTGTCTCTTAACCGATGATGAAAAGATCGTTGCTTGTCAAATTGCTAAGTTAGCTGGCGCAGACTTTGTGAAGACGTCAACTGGCTTCTCAACTGGAGGAGCAACGGTTGAAGATGTGGCCTTAATGCGTCAAACTGTTGGACCCGACATGGGTGTTAAAGCTTCTGGTGGTGCTCGCTCTTATGAAGATGCTCTTGCTTTTATCGAAGCAGGTGCGACCCGTATCGGGACTTCTTCTGGTGTAGCCATCATGGAAGGAAGGGTGGCTCATGGCGACTACTGAGTTGATCAACTTAGCAGTTGAAGTGAGTCAACAAGCCTATGTGCCTTACTCTCATTTCCCAATTGGAGCTGTACTGCTAACGAAGGATGGAGAAATCTATACAGGTGTCAATATCGAAAATGCCAGTTTTGGATTAACCAACTGTGGAGAACGGACAGCCATTTTTAAAGCTGTTTCTGAAGGAGCTCGTGAGTTTCAAGAGCTCATTATCTACGGGCAAACAGAAAAGCCCATCTCTCCATGTGGTGCTTGTCGCCAGGTCATGGCTGAATTTTTTGAGCCAGACCTTCCTGTAACCTTAGTATCTAAAGATAAATCGACGGTCGTGATGACGGTCAAGGAATTACTTCCATATTCCTTTACAGACCTGACTTAATAGGTCTGTGAGGCGGTTTTTTGACCCTTTCAATACTTCGCAACAATGTTGCACAATAATTTAGGAGGTTCAGTAATGAACAAGAAACAATGGCTAGGCCTTGGTCTAGTAACTGTCGCTGCTATCGGACTTGCAGCATGTGGAAATCGTGCGTCTAAAAAAGATAGCGCTAACTCAGAATCTAAAACAGATTTGAAAGCTGCTATCATTACCGATACTGGTGGTGTGGATGACAAATCATTCAACCAATCTGCTTGGGAAGGTTTGCAAGCTTGGGGGAAAGAAAACGGTCTTTCTAAAGGGAACGGATTTGACTACTTCCAATCAACAGATGAATCTCAATATGCGACAAACCTTGATGAAGCTGTTTCTAACGACTACAAATTGATCTTTGGTGTTGGTTTTGCCTTGAGCGACTCTGTTAAAAAAGCTGCAAAAGACAACCAAGATGTGAACTATGTCATCATCGATGACCGTATTGAAGGACAAAAGAACGTAGCATCTGCTGTTTATGCCGATAACGAAGCTGGTTACCTTGCTGGTATCGCTGCTGCAAAAACTACAAAAACTAAACAAGTTGGTTTTGTAGGTGGTATGGAAAGTGAAGTTATCACTCGTTTCCGCGCTGGATTTGAAGCTGGTGTTAAATCTGTTGACCCATCTATCAAAGTTCAAGTAGACTACGCTGGTTCGTTCGGTGACTCTGCTAAAGGTAAAACAATTGCTGCTGCACAATACGCTGCAGGTGCAGACGTTATCTACCAAGTAGCTGGTGGTACTGGTGCAGGTGTCTTCTCTGAAGCTAAAGACTTGAACGAGAAGAAAAATGAAGACGAAAAAGTTTGGGTTCTTGGTGTTGACCGTGACCAAAAAGCTGAAGGTGAATACACTTCTAAAGATGGTAAAAAATCTAACTTTGTATTGGCTTCAAGCTTGAAGAAAGTCGGAGAATCTGTAAAAGACTTGGCTAAGAAAACTGCTGACGGTAAATTCCCTGGCGGTAAAGTGATTACTTATAGCTTGAAAGATGGTGGAGTTGATTTGACAACTGACAACCTTTCTGCAGATGCTAAAAAAGCAGTCGAAGATGCTAAAGCTAAAATCCTTGACGGGTCTCTTAAAGTTCCTGAAAAATAATATTTGATTGGATCGGCCCGACCTTCAAGGGCCGTTCCTTTTAATAAATTGAGACATTTTTGTCTCAGTAAAATCTATTAGCAACCCTAGTAGATTTTATTGAAATAAAAATAGATTTGAAAGGAAACACCCCCATGACACATGAATATGTCATCGAAATGCGTGAGATTACCAAAAAATTTGGTGACTTTGTAGCAAATGACAAGATTAATCTTCAGTTGCGCAAAGGTGAAATCCATGCACTTCTTGGAGAAAATGGTGCAGGGAAATCTACCCTGATGAATATGCTGGCTGGTTTGTTGGAACCAACTAGCGGAGACATCGTGGTAAATGGAAAAACTGTTAACCTAGACTCACCTTCAAAAGCAGCTTCTTTAGGAATTGGAATGGTGCACCAACACTTTATGTTGGTTGAAGCTTTCACTGTTGCTGAAAATATCATCCTTGGTTCTGAAACCACGAAGCATGGTATTTTGGACCTTAAAAAAGCCGGTCAAGATATCCTTGAATTGTCTAAAAAATATGGCTTGGCAGTAGATCCAAATGCTAAAGTTGAGGATATTTCCGTTGGTGCGCAACAACGTGTGGAAATCTTAAAGACGCTTTATCGTGGAGCCGACATCCTAATCTTCGATGAACCAACTGCAGTGTTGACACCAGCTGAAATCGAAGAATTGATGACAATCATGAAGAACTTGGCGAATGAAGGAAAATCAATCATCTTGATTACGCATAAGTTAGATGAAATTCGTGCTGTCGCAGACCGCGTAACAGTCATTCGTCGTGGTAAATCCATTGAAACAGTTGAAATTGCAGGTGCTACAAACCAAGATTTAGCTGAAATGATGGTCGGTCGTTCTGTTTCCTTTAAAACAGAGAAAGGTCCTTCTCAACCAAAAGAAGTGGTCCTATCTATCGAAAACTTAGTTGTTAACGAAAACCGTGGTGTGCCTGCTGTTAAGAATCTATCTTTAGAACTTCGTGCAGGTGAAGTTGTCGGGATTGCGGGGATTGATGGAAATGGTCAATCTGAGTTGATCCAAGCCATTACAGGTCTACGGAAGGTAAAATCCGGTTCAATCAAGATTAAAGGCAAGGATGTTGTAGGACTTCGCCCACGTCAAATCACAGAAATGAAGGTAGGACACGTCCCTGAAGACCGTCACCGGGATGGTTTGGTCCTTGATATGATGATCTCTGAAAACATTGCTCTTCAAACTTACTATAAAGAACCTCTTAGCAAGAATGGTATTTTGAATTATCCAAATATTACCTCTTATGCCAAGAAATTGATGGAAGAGTTTGACGTTCGTGCAGCTAGTGAAGTGGTACCAGCTAAGGCTCTTTCTGGAGGAAACCAGCAAAAAGCCATTATCGCTCGGGAAATCGATCGCGATCCAGATCTCTTGATCGTCAGCCAGCCAACTCGTGGTTTGGACGTCGGAGCGATTGAATATATCCACAAACGTTTGATTCAAGAACGGGATAATGGAAAAGCCGTTCTGGTTGTCAGCTTTGAATTAGATGAAATTTTGAATGTTTCTGACCGTATTGCGGTTATTCATGATGGGAAGATCCAAGGGATCGTAACCCCTGAAACAACGAATAAGCAAGAACTTGGAATCCTCATGGCAGGTGGACAAGTAAAGGAGGGAGCATCAAATGAATAAGAATTTAAAACAAATTGCTGTTCCATTGGTGTCTGTCCTTTTAGGATTGGTCCTGGGTGCCATTATTATGTGGGCCTTCAGCTATGATGCCCTTTGGGGATATGAATTGCTGTTTAAGAAAGCCTTTGGTTCGATTAAGAGTTGGGGTAATATTTCCCGTGCTATGGGGCCACTGATTTTAGTTGCTCTTGGATTTTCGGTAGCTAGCCGGGCCGGCTTCTTTAACGTTGGACTTCCTGGTCAGGCTTTTGCAGGATGGATCATGGCGACTTGGTTTGCCCTTTCCTTCCCAAATATGCCTCGCTTACTGATGATTCCGATGACCGTTTTGATTGCGGCTGTTGCAGGTGGATTTATTGGAGCGATTCCTGGTTTCCTTCGTGCCTATCTCGGTACCAGTGAGGTCATCATCACCATTATGATGAACTACATTGTTCTCTATGGTGGGAATGCCTTGATCCATAGCTTCCCAGCTTCCTTGATGAAAAACAAGGACTCAACCGTTGATGTAGGAGCCAACGCTGTCTACCAGACGGAGTGGTTGCGTAATTTGACGGACAAATCACAAATGAACATCGGGATCTTCTTTGCCATCATCGCAGTGGTAGTCATCTGGTTCTTGATGAAGAAAACAACACTTGGTTTTGAAATCCGTGCCGTTGGTTTGAATGCGAATGCGGCAGAATACGCAGGGATGTCTGCAAAACGGACCATTATCCTTTCTATGATCATTTCTGGTGCTCTTGCTGGTATCGGTGGAGTAGCAGAAGGTCTGGGTATTTACTCAAATGTCTATGTTCAAACTAGCTCAATGAGTGTTGGATTTAACGGAATGGCCGTTGCCCTTCTTGCGATGAATTCACCAATTGGTATTCCATTTGCTGCCTTCTTGTTTGGAGCGCTTCAAATTGGTGGAGTTGGTATGAAGCCAGCTGCCATCCCTGAAGAAGTCGTTCAAATTGTGACAGCATCTATTATCTTCTTCGTATGTGCCCACTACATTATCGAAAAGATGATCTCGATGCGATCAGCTAAAAAAGGAGGAGCAAACTAATGAGTATTGTAACGATTTTAAGTATTCTTGTTTCCTCTATGATTGTGTATGCGGCACCGCTGATCTTCACAAGTATCGGAGGAGCATACTCAGAACACGCTGGGGTTGTTAACGTTGGCCTTGAAGGAATCATGGTTATGGGAGCTTTCTCAGGAATTATCTTTAACTTGACTTTTGAGCCTACCTTAGGGGATATGACACCATGGTTGTCCTTGATTGTTGCTGCAGGAATCGGAGTACTTTTCTCCTTGATCCACGCGGTGGCAACCATTCATTTCCGTGCTGACCATATCGTTTCAGGTACAGTATTGAACTTGATGGCCCCTCCATTAGCCGTCTTTCTAGTTAAAGCAATGTACAACAAGGGGCAAACTGATAATATCAAAGTTGCCTTTGGGAAAACATCCATTCCGGTCTTATCTAAAATTCCGGTGATTGGGGATATTTTCTTCAACAATGCCAGCATCATCGGCTGGGTTGCGATTCTCTTCTCATTCTTTGCTTGGTTCATCATGTTCAAGACGAAATTTGGTTTGCGTCTTCGTTCAGTTGGTGAACACCCACAAGCAGCAGATACATTGGGAATCAATGTTTATAAAATGCGCTACTTAGGAGTCATGATCTCAGGTGCCCTAGCAGGTATCGGAGGAGCCATATACGCTCAGTCAGTTTCTGTTAACTTTGCGGTAACTACTATTGTAGGTCCTGGATTTATCGCCCTTGCGGCTATGATTTTCGGGAAATGGAACCCAATCGGTGCCATGTTGGCTAGTCTCTTCTTTGGAGCTTCACAAAGTTTGGCAGTTATCGGGAATCAATTGCCTTTGCTTAAAGGGATCCCATCCATCTACTTGCAAATTGCGCCTTACGTCTTGACCATGGTTGTCTTGGCAGCCTTCTTCGGACAAGCAGTTGCACCAAAAGCAGATGGTGTTAACTACATTAAATCGAAATAATGCACAGAGAGATGCGAGGTTTCCTCGGTCTCTTTTGCTTTCTAAAGGCCCCTCTTAGTCGCAATTTCTTTGGATTTGAGGTACAATAAGAATACAACTTTTCACGTATTGGAGGAGCAGATGTTTAAGTGGATGAGACGCCTGATTGGCATGGTGATCGTTTTATTTATTTTATTAGTGATCCTGTTGGTTCCTGGATCCATCCCTGAAGGGGAGCAGCTGAGAAATGTGCAGGCAGGGAGCTCTTTGATTGAACTGGCTCAAAATGCAGTTTCAAATGCTTCTGTAAGCACTGAAGGGCTCTCAACTGAGTTGAGTCTCAATTCTGTGCAATTGAGTCAAGTTGTAAAAACAAGTGCTGGATCTGCTCTTGACAATTCTGACTTTCAAAAGATGGCACTTGGAATGGATGGCAATGACCTTCACGTCAAAGTTCCGGTTTCCTTAGGGCCAGTCGAAAGCTATCTAGATTTAACCATGACAGGTCAAGTTGAAAACAATGTCATGAATTTGACTGTGACAGCTGCTAAATTAGGGAAAATACCGATTCCAAAATCCTTGGTTCTCAACTATTTGAAGGATCAATCCAATCAAAATGGAGGCGGCTTCACAGTGAACGGTGATCAGATTACGCTTGAGATCCCTCAAACAGGTTATACTATCTCAAAAGCGCGAGTAGAAAATGGCAATGCCAAGGTGACGGTTAGTATCTCCTTGTTTTAAGGCTATGAAAATGGAGTTGTCATGCTTATCTTTGAATTTTGTGCAGAGAATTTAACGTTTATTGATAAGGCGATTGCTGCTGGGGCAGGTCGCATTGAACTGTGTGACAACCTGGCAGTAGGTGGGACCACACCGAGCTTAGGGGTGATCCAGGAAGCAATTAAACTGACAAGAGAGCAGTCTGTGGATCTATGTGTCATTATCCGGCCCCGTGGTGGAGACTTTGTCTACACAGATCTGGAAGTTCAAGCTATGCTAGCGGATATTCGGGCTGCGAAGGAAATAGGGGTTTCTAGTTTCGTGCTGGGTGCGCTGACGGGCGATCGAAAGTTGGACCAGAGAGTCATGCAGCTTTTACTAGCAGCCTGTGGAGAGGCAGAGGTTGTCTTTCATATGGCTTTTGATGAGTTGGCTCATACAGATCAGCTAGAAGCGATTGAGTGGCTTTCTGATCAGGGTGTAGCCCGCATTTTAACACGAGCTGGAAGTCCAGGTGCTACACTAGAGCAACGTTTTGAACATTACCATTGTTTATTAGCTGCGGCTAAGGGAAAGATTCAGATCTTGCCTGGTGGAGGTGTGACCCTTGACAATCGTCAGCTCTTTTTGGAGCAATTGGGCGTTTGTCAACTGCATGGCACACGCATTGTGTTTTAAAAAAGAAACGATCACTGCTTGAAGTAGTTTTTTGGATCTGTTATCAAGGTTGGGGACGTCGTTCCCAGCCTCTTCTAGTGCAAAAATGAATAAGGGAGAGAAAATGTTTTTAGAGCATTATTTTGACCGATACACCTTTCAGCTAGAAAAGGGATTGGCTTATGGATTTGAAAAGAGTGGGACAGGCTATGAGTACCAGTGCCCAGTCTTATCGGACACTTTTCTCTTAAAGGTAAGCGTCTGCGACCAGAAGATTTCTTTTCAGGTCTATGATCAGGATACAGGGGATGAGTATATCCAGATCCATCTGGAACAGCTACAAGGAAATTTCGTTGGCCAAGTCAGGGAAGCCTGTCAGGAAAGTCTTGCAAGAATCCGCCAAGCTTGTTTTAAGGTAGAAGAATTTCTTTATCCTCAAGCCAAGCGTCTCATGGCCTATATTTCCCAACACTATCAGGGAACGATTGAATATTTGTGGGAAAGGTCTCCGGAATCCGGTGCCATTCGCCACCGAGACACCCTCAAGTGGTATGGTGTCTTTATGACCATTGATTGGAAAAAATTGGATGCTAGCAAGTCTGGGAAAATAGAAGTTTTGAATGTCAAGTCTGATCAGGTAGCCCATTTCATCCAGCAGAAAGGGATTTATCCAGCTTTTCATATGAATAAAAAATATTGGGTGAGTATCCCCTTAGATGGAACAATTTCTGATGAGGACTTGTTTGCTCTAGTGGATAGTAGCTGTCAGCTCACCAAAAAGGGGAAATAAGATGCATCTGTTAGGGAAATTATCTTGGTTTTTTAAATTAGAGAAGAAACGTTACTTCATCGGGATAGGGTCCTTGATCTTGGTTAGTTTTTTAAATCTTATTCCTCCAAGAATCATGGGACTTGTGATCGATTTGATCGATAAAAGAAGGTTGACACTGAGTCAGTTGGTCGTGAATATTGGATTTCTAGTTCTAGCAGCTCTTGCCATGTATGGACTTCGTTTTGTCTGGAGACGCTATATTTTTGGGACGGCCAATAAGTTAGCTCGGATTTTGCGTTACCGTTTGTTCAAGCACTTTACGCTCATGTCACCGTCTTTTTATCAGCGTTATCGGACTGGGGATCTCATGGCCCATGCTACCAATGATATCAATGCGGTAACCATGTTTGCCGGTGGTGGGGTTATGTCTGCAGTGGATGCGTCTGTCACAGCCTTGGTGACCCTGGTCAGCATGTTTTTCATGATTGATTGGCGCTTAACCCTCTTAGCTATTTTGCCCCTACCAGTTATGGTGGTAGTGACTTCAGCCATTGGACGCAAAAATCACCAAGCCTTCAAAGAAGCTCAAGAAGGCTTCTCGGAGCTCAACAACTTTGTGCAGGAATCAGTATCAGGAGTCAAGGTAACCAAATCCTTTGGTTTTCAGGCAGATGAGATTCAGGCTTTTGAAAAGACCAATCAAATGGTCTTTTCAAAGAATATGACTTCCGCCAGTTACAATGCCTTGTTTGATCCGACCACTCTTCTTTTTGTCGGTCTCTCTTATGTCTTGACCCTTTACTTCGGGGGCCTTTTCGTCCAGGAAGGAAGCTTGACAGTTGGACAAATCGTAACCTTTATCACCTATCTCAATATGCTCGTATGGCCCCTTCAAGCCATGGGCTTCTTATTTAATATTAGTCAGAGGGCTAGCGTCTCGTATGACCGAATTGAGACACTTTTAGCAGAAACACCTGAAATCCAAAATCCAAACCATCCAGTCAGAGACATTCAAAATGGAGATTTGGAATATGACATTAAAGAATTCGCCTACGAGAAAGAGCCTGTTCTTGAAAAGGTTACTTTTCATTTAGAAAAAGGACAAACCCTTGGGATTGTGGGTCCAACTGGATCTGGAAAGACCACCTTGTTGCGTCTCTTACTCAGAGAGCATGACTTGGAGCAGGGAGATATCTTTCTAAATGGAATCTCCATCAAAGATTATCGTTTGCAAGATCTGCGTAGTTTGATTGGCTATGTTCCTCAAGATCAGATTCTCTTTGCTATGACTATTCGCGAGAATGTAGCTTTTTCGGATCCGCAGATTAAGGAAGAAGAGTTGATAAAAGCGCTAAGAACCTGTGGGGTCTATGAGGATGTCTTGGCTATGCCAGACCAGATGGAGACAGTGCTGGGAGAGAGAGGGGTTACTCTTTCTGGCGGGCAAAAGCAACGGATTGCCATGAGTCGTGCTTTGGTTATGAATCCTGAGATCTTGATTTTGGATGATTCCCTGTCTGCAGTAGACGCTAAGACGGAGCACCAAATCATCGAAAATATGAAGCAGGAACGCAAGGGGAAAACAACGATCATCACAGCCCACCGCCTATCAGCGATCGTTCATGCGGATTTGATTCTGGTAATGGAGAATGGACAGATCAAGGAGCGAGGAAATCACGAGGAATTAATGGCTCAAAAAGGTTGGTACTATGAAACCTACCAAGCCCAACAATTATCAGAAGAAATGGAGGGAAAGCTGAATGAAAACATCTGAAGCTCATGTGATGAAGCGGCTCTTGACTTACATGTGGCGTTATAAGTGGTTAACAGCCCTAGCCTTAGCCTTTACCTTCCTGACTAGTCTCTTATTGACGGCGATTCCTCTTGCAGCCCGCTGGTATATTGACCACCTAGTGGATCCAAAAGAAGCAGGCTCACCAGTTCTGACAGCTTTTCAGTTTCTCATTCTCTACTATGGGTTATTCATTGGGCGCGTGCTGGCAACTTACCTGAGCCAGTTAACCTTTGCGCGTGTATCCAATTCTATCGTAAGAGACATTCGTCTAGATATTTTCCAAAATCTGCAAAGGCTGGGCATGTCCTTTTATGACCAGACAACAGCAGGTTCGATTGTTTCGCGGGTGACCAATGATACACAGGCAGTCGCAGATATGTTTTCTACGGTCTTTTCAAGCCTGGTTTCATCCTTTTTACTCTTTCTAGTCACCCTAGTAACCATGTTTAGTTTGGACTGGCATTTGACCATTTGGATCCTGCCTTTTCTTCCCATCATTTGGTTTTCCATCCGTCTCTATCGCAAGTTATCCAATCGCTTGGTCAAGATGACCCGACAAAAATTATCAGATATCAATGTGAAATTATCGGAATCTATTGAAGGAATGCGGATCGTGCAGGCCTTTCGTCAAGAAAAGCGCTTGACGGATGAATTCGAACAGATTAATGGGGAACATTTGGACTATGCCAACCGATCTGTGGATGTCAATTCCCTCTTTTTGAGGCCAGCTATGACCTTGTTACAGGTCCTGGCCTATGCGGTTATTCTAACCTTTTTCGGCCTAAATTGGCAGTCCTCTGGCTTTACAGCAGGTCTTATCTATGCCTTTATCCAATATGTTAACCAGCTTTTCCAGCCCTTGATTGATGTCACCCAAAATTTTGCAACCTTGCAGACCTCAACCATTTCTGCAGGTCGTGTGTTCGAAATGATGGATCGAGACGACTATGAGCCTAAGCAAGCTGGTAGCCTGAAAGAAATTGAGCGGGGAGATATTCGTTTTGAGCATGTATCTTTTTCTTATGATGGCAAACGGGATGTCCTAAAAGATATCTCCTTTGAGGTCAAAAACGGACAAACCATTGCCTTTGTTGGTCATACTGGTTCTGGTAAATCCTCTATTATCAATCTCTTCATGCGCTTTTATGAATTTGATCGTGGCCAGATCTTGATTGATGGACAGGATATCAAGGACTACAGCCAGGAAGCCTTGCGCAAGTCCATCGGTCTAGTGTTGCAAGAACCCTTCCTCTATCATGGAACCATTGCTTCTAATATCCGGATGTACCATGAAGAACTGACAGATGAGGAAATCCGACAAGCAGCTGCATTTGTGGATGTAGCAGACTTTATTGAGAGTTTACCTGGTGGCTATGATCATCCGGTAACAGAGCGGGGTTCTACCTTGTCGACCGGTCAGCGTCAGCTTCTGGCTTTTGCCCGGACCATTGCTGCCCAGCCTAAGATCCTCATTTTGGATGAGGCCACTGCCAATATCGACCAAGAGACGGAAGAGATGATCCAAAATTCTCTGAAGAAGATGCGCCAAGGGCGGACAACCATTGCCATTGCCCATCGCCTTTCTACCATCCAAGATGCCGATTGCATCTATGTTCTAGATAAGGGAAAAATCATCGAATCGGGCAATCACGACCAACTCATTGCTCTAGGAGGAACGTATAAGAAAATGTATGACCTCCAGGCCGGTATGATGAAATAAGGACAAACAAGGAGAGTGGGACAGAAATCGGTAATTCGTTAGAATTCGATTTCGTCGTCCCACCTCCGCACAGTTGAGTAGGGCTGTAAAAGCTGATGAAATCAGCGTAGTAGAGCCCACTCAACCACTGCGTCTTGCTCAACAATCCAAAAAAAATAGAAAGGCTAGGACTTTTGTCCCAGCCCCTTGTTTTTCTTCTTTGAAAGCTGTAAAATAAAGAAAAGAACAGAAAAAGGGAGCATACACCATGTCAAACGATCTGATCCTGATGGGAGTTGTTATTGTCTTATTTGGACTTTATTTCACCCTTCAAGTTGAGCTCAATAAAGTCAGAAATCAATTCACTCACTATCTTCTAAAACCAGGTAGTATTTCCAAGGAACAAAGAGAGAAGTACCTCAAAGAACCAGAGATGGAAGCGATTCGCCTAATTCGCCTCGATTATCGGATCGGCCTTCAAAATGCCAAACTTGTTTATGAGCAATTGAAGAAATAAGAAAGACCCTCGTATAGTCTATACGAGGGTTTCTCTTTCAAAAAAAGGCGTAAGCTTTGGTAAAACATTGGTCACATCTGCCGATTTGATCTTGGCGAGTTGATAAGGACAAGAAGTGATGTAGGCTGCTTCAAAGAAATCAAGCGGGAGTCCACTGTGTTTTAAGGCAGCAAGAGATTGAACTTGGCTGAGTTCTAAAAGGATCCCATCGTGGGTCAGGGTCAGATGAGGTAGAGGAGACTGGGCTATCAAGGTCTTTAGACTGGCTTCTTCCTCTTTTTTTCTGGCTAGGAGTCGCTTTTTATTGGTCAGATACATACCGTTATCAATGTAGAGACTCAAGGCCTTTTGCATGATCAGATTGCTATCATAGTCCAGAATCGTCTTATAGGTCAAGACCGGCTTAAGAAGGGCTTGGGGAAGGATCATGGAAGTGATGCGAAGAGCAGAAAAGAGATTGGTCGAAAAAGATTTGATATAGATGACCCGGTCCTTTTGATCCAAATAATGAAAAGATGGAGCATTACTGCTATCAAGATCTCCCAAATAGTCGTCCTCAACAAGGTAGACATCATATTGGTCAGCTAGTTGCAAGATCGCTTCTTTTTGCTTGGTAGAATAGCTATGACCGAGCGGATAGTGAAAACGGGGGATCGTGTAGAAGAATTTGATATGGCCACTTTTGAAAATCTCTTCAAGTTCCTCGAGATCAATCCCCGTTAAATTACGTTGAATGGTACGGTAGGCAAGTTGCTGCGAATCTAAGAGTTGGTTCATCCGATGATAAGTCGGTTGCTCGATCAAGATCTGCGATCTTTTATTGGGAAAGTCAATCTGGCTGAGGATATTGAGCGCCTGCTGGGTACCAGCAGTCAAAACAATCTGATCTGCAGTCGAATAAATACCTTCTTCCTTCAATAAGCCTTGAATGGATTGGCGTACTTCGAGTAAGCCTGCTTGGTCCGAAAAGTTATTAAAGAGATAATTCTCCCGACCAATCAAGGTTTCATTGATACAGGTCCGGAAGTCCTCGAAAGCCTGGTTGCGGTCTTTCTCTAATTTTAGTGGAAGATCCTCATGTCGATCAGGTTCTTGCTCCAAAACATAGTAGCCACTCTGAGGCTTAGCATAGAGGAAGTGCTGGTAAGTCAAGTCCAGCAAGGCACGTTGCACCGTGTCCTTACTACAAGAAAATTGACTAGCTAACTGGCGAACAGAAGGAATTTTTTGTCCAGTTTCCAGTTCTCCATATTGAATAGCTTCTTTTAAGAAATCGATAATTTGTTGGTATTTGCTCGTCTTCATTCCGACTGTCCCCATACAGTTTTTTTCTATTGTACAGAAAAAATCACAAAAAAACCACTCATAAGAGTGGTGAGCCTATTACATAAAGTATACAATCGCTAAATACTGAAGAGCAGAAGCTGCAAGGATGAAGAGGTGCCAAATCATGTGGAAGTATGGTTTTTTCTTAGCATAAAAGCCAGCTCCAACCGTGTAGCACAGACCGCCCATGAGCATGAGACCCCAGAAGATCGGATTGGTTTGGCTAACGATTTGGGGAATAATAAAGATGACCAACCAGCCCATGATCAAGTAAAGAGCCAGACTGAATTTTTCATTGACTTTTTTGGCAAAGATTTTGTAGAGAATACCAAAGATGGTGGTTCCCCATTGGATCAAAATAATGCTGTAGCCCATCCAGTTGTTCATCAAGGTAAGGACAACTGGTGTGTAACTACCTGCGATCGCAATGTAGATCATGGAATGGTCGATAATGCGAAGCACATACTTTTGAGGTGAATCGTAAGACATGGCATGGTAGACGGTCGAAGACAGAAACATCAAAAAGAGACTGATCACAAAGATAGACGTACCAAAAGCACTGAGCAGACCATGTTGCTCAAAGCTATAGACTGCTGAGATCGGAAGCAAGATCAACATGAGAAGGGCGCCAACAGCGTGTGTTACGCTATTTGCGATCTCTTCTCCAAAGGATAATTTTTTACTTAGTTTCATGGAGTAATTCATCAGTTTCTTCCTCCGTTTTTACTGGTTGAATATAAGATAGGGTTTCAAGATAAAGTTGAACCGTCTGACAGGCAGAGCGAATAATAGGAGCGATCGGCTCTTTTTGCTCATTGAGATAAGCGACAAAGCTATTATAGAGAAGATCTGAACTCGCCTGGTCCTGCAAGAAATTTAAGGTAGAAGCGATCTCCTGAATAGAAAAGACCGTTTTTAAGGTTGTAATAGCGATCAAGCGAGCCACCTGTCTACGCTGGTATTTCTTCTTATCTGGTTTTTCGACATAGCCATGTTTTACGTAATTGTTGATCATGGCAGCCGTCAAGCCCTTATCTGAAGAAGAGAGGACAGGTGCACAGGTTTTATTGACATAAAGTAGGACCTGATCGAGATAGAGGTCTAGTTCAGGCAGTTGCTCCCACGTTGGATAGGAAAAAGTGGACACGAAATCTTCACCTTTCTTTAATCTAGTTTTCATAACTAGATAATAACATTAATAAAAACTTCTGTCAAGAAAATTTGAAAAATATGGTACAATAGACCTATGAAACTATTAATTCCATCCGCCAAAGAACTGAACGAACAGGCTCGTATCGTCGAGCCCCAACCCTTGTCAGAGAAGACAAAAACCATCCTCCAAGCTTTAAAGGCATTCTCCCTAGAAGAATTAGCGACTTTTTACGGGATCTCAGAGGAAAGAGCCCTAGTAGAAAAGGAAAGAATTGAAGCTCTGTTAGCTGGGAGTGCTAAAACCTATCCTGCTTTGGAACTGTTTGATGGCCTTATGTACCGTAGTATCGAGCGTCAAGACTTATCTGAAAAAGAGCAGGCTTATCTGCAGGAGCATTTGTTAATCACGACCGCTTTATACGGTGTACTACCTGCCTATGAAGGGATTGCGCCCCATCGCTTGGATTTTATGATGAAGCTAAAACCAGCTGGAAAATCTCTAAAGGCATTCTGGAAAGAGGACTATGATCAGGCAGTAGAAGGTGAGGAGCAGATCTTATCTCTTTTGTCTTCTGAGTTTGAACAGGTCTTTTCAAAAGCCATTCGTGAGCGAATGATTCGGATCAAATTCATGGAGAATCGTGGTGGGACACTGAAGATTCACTCGACGATTTCAAAGAAAGCACGTGGGGCCATGGTAACAGCTATGATGAAGGAAGAAATCACCCATCTAGAAGATCTGAAATCACTAGAAGTAGCAGGTTTTTCTTATCGTGAGGATTTATCGCAAGAGAAAGAATGGATCTTTGTGAAAGAATAAATAAAAATATTCCTGAGAAGCGTCAGGAATATTTTTTTGATCTGTTAGATAAAGAGAATGCACGATGAAAACTCCAAAATAGAGGATTTTGGAGTCAGAATCGTCTTGAGCAGTAGGCTTAGGCGATATGTTTGAATTTCTTCAAGAGTTCTGTCAACTCAGCTTGCTCGCCACTATTAAAGACTTGCATCAAGCGTTGAATATTTTTGATATGATCTGGAAGAGCTTCTTCGATCTTTTTACGACCGGCATCTGTAATAGATACAAGATAAGCACGGCGGTCTTCTGGATCGGTTTCGCGTGTAATCCAACCATCGCGGACCATATTGCGAATAACCACAGTCATATTTCCAGAGGTCGCAAGAATGCTATCAATCAGATCTTGAATGCGGAGATCGCCTTTGCTGTACAAGGTCTCAAGTACAGAGAATTGAGTTGGTGTCAACTGGTGCTTTTTAAAGATATGAGCCTCAGAGGCACGGATCAATCGTTCTGCCTTGTGGAAGACGATCATGGTTTTTAAATCTACGTTTGCTTCTTTGAATAATCTCTTTAAATTTTCCATATCTATATTTTATCAATAAATAGTATTTCTGTCGTTTAATTTTATTTTCAAATTAGTTACAAAATTGTGACAAATTTATTAAACTATGAACAAATGATAGCAAAGGTGTTAATTTTACTTTGTTTATCAAACAATTTTATACTAAAACATTGTAACAGGTATGAAATATTAGTAACAATTCTTTCTTGAAAATCTATAGAATTCTAGGTGGCTTTGGTGTATAATGAGGGAGTGAAACAGAAAAATAATCTTTTTATAATATGGCAACATATAATAGGAGTCTGTATCTTAGCGTTGACGGTCCTTTTTTCTTGGTTATTTCTTGCTGAAAAAACTTCTGATCGCTTGCAGGATCAAATGGCGCAAGCAAGAAAAATAGCTCTGTCTCACTCTTCGATTGCGACCATTGAGACGGAGAGTTTCTTTCATGGCAAAGAAGCGTATCTTTCCTTTATTGGCAAGGACCAAGAGGGGCAAGAACTAGTGGTTTTGGTGGCGCAGGCGGATGATGCAGTCTATACCTACCCTTTGAAAGAAGGAGTTAGTTCCAAAGAGGCAGCTTCTGTCGTCAAAGAGAAGAGTCAGAACGCGATTGATCGGGTAACTTTTGGACGCTTTAAAGGCAAACCGATCTGGGAAGTCAAGGCTGGGAGCTCTTATTATGTGGTGGATTTCAAGACTGGGAAAGTCACCGGTGTTTTTTAAGATTTGAGGAGGAAATATGAAATTATCAAATCGTGTATTGGAAATGGAAGAAAGTGTGACCTTGGCTGCAAATGCGCGTGCCAAAGCTTTGGCAGCAGAAGGCCGTGATATCTTAAGTTTGACCCTTGGTCAACCTGACTTTGCGACTCCAAAAAATATTCAAGAAGCAGCAGTCGCATCGATCGAGGATGGTCGCGCTAGCTTTTATACGGTTGCATCTGGACTTCCAGAATTGAAGGATGCCATTAGCGACTACATGAAAGAGTTTTATGGCTATGCAGTGAACCGAAATGAGGTTGTGGTCGGCACTGGTGCCAAGTTTATTCTTTATGCTTTCTTTACATCTGTCATCAATCCAGGTGATGAAGTCATCATTCCAACCCCTTGCTGGGTTTCTTATGTAGACCAGGTTAAGATAGTAGAAGGCACACCTGTTACTTTCCAAACAACAGAAGAAAATCACTTCAAGGCAACGGTAGAGCAACTGGAAGCAGCACGGACAGACAAGACAAAAGTTGTTTTGCTGAACTCGCCATCCAATCCAACAGGAATGATCTACAGTAAAGAAGAACTCGAAGCAATCGGAAAGTGGGCTGTCGAACATGACATCTTGATTTTGGCAGACGATATCTATGGACGATTGGTCTACAATGGCAATACCTTTACGCCCATTTCTAGCTTATCAGAAGCGATTCGCAAGCAAACCATCGTTATTAACGGAGTTTCTAAAACCTATGCTATGACTGGTTGGCGGGTTGGTTTTGCTGTAGGAGATCCTGAGATTATTGGAGCCATGGCCAAGGTGATCAGCCAAACAACTTCCAACTTAACAACCGTTTCCCAATATGCTGCAATCGAAGCCCTCACAGGAGATCAATCTTCTATTGAGATCATGCGTCAAGCTTTTGAAGAGCGCTTGAATACTATTTATCCTTTGTTGAATGAAGTACCTGGTTTTGAAGCCATCAAACCTCAAGGAGCCTTCTATCTCTTCCCAAATGTCAAGAAGGCCATGGAGATGAAGGGGTATACAGATGTGACGGAATTTACCACAGCAATTTTAGAAGAAGCAGAGGTTGCTTTAGTAACGGGAGCTGGCTTTGGTGCTCCTGAAAATGTTCGCTTGTCTTATGCGACAGATTTGGATACCCTGAAAGAAGCTGTTCGCCGCCTCAAGGCCTTTATGGAAAAATAAAAATGCAAGATCCTTAGTAATGAGCTGAGGATCTTTTTCTTTAAAAAAAATCTGGTTTTCACAGGTAGAACCTAGCACTGAAAGCCTTTTTATGATACAATTAAGAAGATAATGTCTTCGGACAAGTTTAACGAGAAAAGGAAGATGAATGATGACAAAACGGATTACTATCATCGAAGTAAAAGACTATGTTGGTCAAGAAGTGACCATCGGTGCTTGGGTGGCCAACAAATCAGGTAAAGGAAAAATTGCTTTCTTGCAATTGCGTGACGGGACTGCCTTTTTCCAAGGTGTGGCTTTTAAACCAAACTTTATCGAAAAATTCGGCGAAGAAGTGGGGCTTGAAAAATTTGATACCATCAAACGCTTGAGCCAAGAAACATCAGTGTTTGTGACTGGTATTGTCAAAGAAGACGAGCGTTCTAAATTTGGTTACGAATTGGATATTACAGACATCGAAGTGATCGGTGAATCTCAAGATTACCCAATCACTCCTAAAGAACACGGGACAGACTTCTTGATGGACAACCGCCACTTGTGGTTGCGTTCACGCAAACAAGTTGCCGTTATGCAAATCCGTAATGCCATTATCTATGCAACTTATGAGTTCTTTGATAAGAATGGCTTCATGAAGTTTGATAGCCCAATTCTTTCAGGAAATGCTGCAGAAGATTCTACAGAACTTTTCGAAACAGACTACTTTGGAACACCAGCCTATTTGAGTCAATCAGGTCAGCTTTATCTGGAAGCTGGTGCTATGGCCCTTGGTCGCGTCTTTGACTTTGGACCAGTATTCCGTGCTGAAAAATCTAAGACTCGCCGTCACTTGACTGAGTTCTGGATGATGGACGCTGAGTACTCTTACTTGACACACGATGAATCACTTGACTTGCAAGAAGCTTATGTCAAAGCTCTTCTACAAGGTGTTTTGGACCGTGCTCCTCAAGCCTTGGAAACATTGGAGCGTGATACGGAGCTCTTGAAACGCTACATTGCAGAGCCATTCAAACGGATCACTTATGATGAAGCGATTGATCTCTTGCAAGAGCATGAAAACGATGAAGATGCGGATTACGAGCATTTGGAACATGGTGATGACTTCGGTTCACCACATGAGACTTGGATTTCAAACCACTTTGGTGTGCCAACATTTGTCATGAACTACCCAGCAGCTATCAAGGCCTTCTACATGAAACCAGTTCCTGGAAATCCAGAGCGCGTGCTTTGTGCAGACTTGCTTGCTCCTGAAGGCTATGGAGAAATCATCGGTGGCTCTATGCGTGAGGAAGACTACGATGCCCTTGTTGCAAAAATGGATGAACTTGGCATGGATCGTACAGAGTATGAATTCTACCTTGACCTTCGTAAATACGGTACAGTTCCACACGGTGGATTTGGTATTGGGATTGAACGGATGGTTACCTTCGCGGCTGGTACTAAACACATCCGTGAAGCTATTCCATTCCCACGTATGTTGCATCGTATCAAACCTTAATAGACGTAAAAACGCCATTAGGCGTTTTTCACTTTTATCTGCTTCAAAAAACTATGAAAGGAATTTCAATGCTGAAAATAGACATCATTGATGGGAAAGAATACGAGGATGGTCAGGGGTCTTTGATCGCAGATCTAGACCATTCCATTCAACAGATGCTCAAGACTTCCTATCCTGAAAGTCAAATGGATGATTTTATCACGTATAAAAATTTGAGCCAATATTGTATGGATTATCTTGGACAGATTATTGAGCGTGCCAATGATAAAAACGAAGCCATTAAACAGCAGGTGACAGGTGTCATGCCTGAAAGCGAGCGTCCCTTTAACGTTGAAGACCGCTTGACAGCCAGCTATACCTTCGGTCAGCGGGTGGCTGATTCTGTTGCGCGCTTTGGTGGTTCATGGACTTTTATCATTAGTTTTATCCTGATGATGGCTATTTGGATGCTGATCAATGTCCTGCATCCTTTTGGCTGGAATTTTGATCCTTATCCTTTCATCTTGCTCAATCTAGCACTTTCTACGATTGCGGCGATTCAAGCTCCTTTGATCATGATGAGTCAAAACAGGGCAGCAGATTATGATCGCCTGCAAGCGCGAAATGACTTTAACGTTAATATGGAGTCGGAACGAGAAATTCGCTTGCTTCATACGAAGATTGATCATATGGTGCAACAAGACCAGACGGATTTACTGGAAATTCAAAAGTTGCAAACCGAATTGTTGGTGTCCTTGTCTAATCAAGTGACCCAATTGCGTCAAGAACTGAATCAAGAAAGAATGAAGGAGGTGGAGAAAATGTAGGCAAATATAAGTAAGTCTTTTAGAAACACTCATATAATCTATTGAAAGAGGAAAAACAATGTTTAAAAGAACTTACAAACGCAATATTTCACTCCTAGCAGGTCTGGAATTTACATCTTATTTTGGAATCACCAGTTTTTGGATTCTCTTTTTTATTCAAAATGGTCTTTCTTTGCTTCAGATTGGTTTATTAGAGAGTATCTTTCATGGGACGAGCCTTTTATGTGAGATCCCATCTGGTATGTTGGCCGATCGCTTTAGCTACAAGACCAATCTTTATTTGGCTCGCTTGTGCAATATTGGATCCTCGATCTTGATTTTATTTGGTCAGGGGAATTTTTGGATCTATGCCATTGCTATGATGGTCAATGCTTGGTCTTATAATTTTGACTCGGGGACCAGTACAGCTTTCTTATTTGATTCAGCGGTGGAAGCAGGTCAAAAAGACCGTTATCTTCAGATTTCTAGCTTCTTATCTGGTGTGGCCGAAGTCACCCGAACTTTAGGTACAGTGGTGGCAGGCTTCTTTATTCACGGAGCATTGGCTTGGACCTATTATATTGCTATTGGGCTTTCCTTGCTTTCCATTCTTTTGATCTTTCTAATGAAGGAGCCAGAGAGCAAGAGTGATGAAAGAAATCATTTGACCTTAAAGCGGATATTGGAGGTAGTGAAACAAGAATGGCAGGAAAAACCAGTCTTATTTTACTGGATGCTCACCTATCAGTTGGTAGGGACCATCATGTGTATGTTTTATTTTTACTACCAACAGAAAATTAGTGACTTAGCTAGTTGGCAAGTTTCGCTTATCATGTTAATTGGTAGTGGATTCAATCTCCTGGCGGTTTATCTGGCTAGTCAAATCGGGAAAAAATGGAATAGTAATCAAGTCTTTCCGATTCTAGTTGCACTGACAGGGTTGGCCTTGTTTTTGGTAGGTGTGAAGACTCCATTCGCCTATTTGAGTGTCTATCTCTTGACCAATGCCCTTTATGCCGTTTATCAACCGATCTACTACAATGATTTACAGGCTTATCTGCCTTCCAGTGTACGAGCAACCATGCTGAGTATCAATTCGATGATGTTTAGTCTATCTATGATTGTCATTTTCCCACTGACTGGTTGGTTCATTGATAGCTATGGCTTTGTAGCAGTCTTTCTTGTATTAGGCCTTATAACGCTATTCTCTTTCCCTCTCTTGATGTTTGGGTTGGGGAAAATGGGCAAGACCTTAAGCAAGGTGACAAAGACTGAATAAAACTCCTTAGGTTCATTAGTTTAACAAGGTTAAATAGAACAAGAACTGAACGAACTTTCTATGCTGTGTAGGAGGGGTGAGATTGGAGACAAAGTCATCTTAGAAACTTTCCTTAAGTGAGGACGGACGTCAGCGAACTTCAAAGAAGTTCCATGACTAATTATTGAGCCTAAGGTCTCAACAATTCCGAGTGCTAGAAACAATAGTGTTTCTAGCACTTTTCTCACTGCGGAAAGTTTCAGTAGATGATTAAATATCTCTACCAAAATAAATTATTTTCTACTTATAGAAGTTAATAGATTTATATTAAAGAGCTGTTTGTCTACGTTCTTACTTTTTCTGCTTTGCAGGGAGAGTTTTTTTGTCAGTTAAAATTGTGGTAAAATAGGTATATCCTATTTAAAAAGAATCGAGTCGTATGAAATCATTATTGAAGTATTTTAAGGGCTATCTATGGGAAACGTTTCTAGGGCCCGTGTTTAAGCTTTTAGAAGCTATTTTTGAATTGTGTGTCCCCTTAATCATCGCCCACTTAGTCGATCAGGTCATTCCGAAAAAGGAAACGAGCACAGTGGTGATGACGGTCGGTGTTTTGTTTTTATTTGCGAGCTTTGGTGTCGTCGTAGCTATTACGGCCCAGTATTTTTCTTCTAAAGCAGCTGTCGGCTTTACCCGCGAGATGACCAAGGATTTGTATGAGAAGATCTTGTCGCTTCCAAAGGACAAACGAGATAGGATCGGGACTTCTAGTTTGGTAACCCGTCTCACTTCGGATACCTATCAAATCCAGGTTGGGATCAACCAATTCTTGCGCCTCTTTTTGAGGGCACCGATTATTGTCTTTGGTTCTATCATCATGGCTTTCACCATCAGTCCTAAACTAACCCTTTGGTTCTTGGGGATGGTGGCGATTTTAACCCTGATTATTGTGATCATGTCACGGATTGTCAATCCGCTCTTTGCTAAGATTCGGAAAATCACAGACCGGATGGTTACGGTGACGCGTCAGCAATTTCAAGGGATGCGGGTGATTCGAGCCTTTGGACAGCAAGTGAGTGAATTGGACGAATTTAAAGAAGTCAATCAAGACTATAAGATCTGGCAAATTCGTGCTGGTATCTGGTCTAGTTTGGTGAGTCCCTTGACCTTCCTTGTGGTCAATACGACCTTGATTTGTGTCATTTGGCAAGGACAATTGAATATCTCTGCTGGTCTTTTAACCCAAGGGATGTTGGTCGCTTTGGTCAATTATTTATTACAAATTTTAACAGAATTGATCAAACTGGCGATGCTGGTCACGTCTTTAAATGTCAGCTATATTTCAGCCAAGCGTGTCCAAGAGATTTTCGATTTGAAGGAAGAAGACCTCCTAGAAGCTTTGCCAGTAAAAACTGCAAGAGAGCAAGAAGCGATTAGCGCCCAGAAAGTTTCTTTCACTTATCCAACGGCTTCAAGCCCAGCTCTAGAAAATATTTCCTTTGATCTGGATCATGGACAGATGTTGGGAATTATCGGTGGTACAGGATCTGGGAAATCCACCCTGGTTCAGTTATTGAGTCATTTGTATGCCGTTAGTCATGGGAAATTAGCCCTCTATCATCAAGGTCACTCTCCTCAAACTCTTAAGGAGTGGCGGGAGTGGGTAGCTGTTGTCCCACAGAAGGCAGAGCTCTTTAGAGGAACCATCCGCTCGAATCTCTTACTTGGAATGGAAGAAAATCTATCGGATGAAGATTTGTGGTGGGCACTAGAAACAGCTCAGGCTGCTGATTTTGTCCGTGAAAAAGAAGGACAACTCGATGAGCCAGTGGAAGCCTTTGGTCGAAATTTCTCAGGTGGGCAACGCCAGCGGTTGACCATTGCGCGTGCCCTTTTGAAGAAGGCTCCTTTCTTGATTTTGGATGATTCAACTTCTGCCTTGGATTATTTGACGGAAGCTCGTCTCTTAAAATCGATTAAAGAAGAATTGAGTGATACGAGTTTGATCTTAGTATCTCAACGAACCAATAGTCTCAAGACTGCTGATCAGATTTTAGTCTTGAACAAGGGACATCAAGTAGGACTGGGAAATCATGATTTCCTTTTGTCTACCAATGAGATTTATCAAGAAATTCATTATTCACAACACGGGAGGGAGGAAGCATGAGTCAAAAACGTTCCAGTTATTTAAAACGTCTGTTTAGAGATTTTGCTCACCATCCCGGGCTCCTGATCCTAGCTAGTCTTGGAACCATTGCTCAAGTGGCCTTAACGGTTTGGTTACCGATCCTGATCGGACATGCGGTTGATTTAGTCATCAATCCTCAAGGAATGACAGTCTTATGGCCCGTTTTGATCCAAATGGTTCTGGTCATTGTGGCTAATACCCTGATCCAATGGATCAATCCTCTTGTCTACAATCAATTGGTCTATCGGTTTAGCCAAAGCCTAAGAGCAGAAGTGATGGAAAAAGTACACCGATTGCCCTTGTCTTATCTAGATAAACAAGGGAGCGGGGACTTTGTCAGTCGCCTCACGACCGATGTAGAGCAACTCAATAGTGGTCTTCTGATGGTCTTTAACCAGTTCTTTGTTGGCCTCTTAACCATTCTTGTCACTATCGTGACTATGGCGGAATTGGATTTCTTTATGATGGTGGCGGTTCTGGTCTTGACCCCTTTATCCCTGTTGATTGCTCGTTTTATTGCCAAGCGTTCTTATACGCTTTTCCAAAAGCAGACCAAGGCGCGTGGTCTTCAAACCCAGTTGATCGAAGAGTCTTTGACCCAGGAAAGTTTGATCCAGTCCTTTAATGCTCAGGATCAATTCCGTAAGGCTTTTAAAGGGACGAATGAAAGCTATGCCAATTATTCCCAATCCGCTGTCTTTTATTCCTCAACTGTCAACCCTGCCACTCGCTTTGTGAATGCCTTGATTTATGCAGTAGTGGCTGGATTTGGTGCGGTACGCATTATTTCGGGATCTCACTTTACTGTCGGTCAATTGGTGACCTTCCTCAATTATGTCAATCAATACACCAAGCCCTTTAATGATATCTCCTCTGTCTTGTCAGAACTCCAAAGTGCCCTTGCCTGCGCAGAGCGCTTGTACAGCATCTTGGATCAAGCTGAGGTCGAAGAGACAGGGCAACGGGTTCTGGAAAGTCAGGATGTTAAAGGTGCGATTGGTTTTGAACACGTCACATTTGGCTATGATTTGGGGCGGACTTTGATTAAAGATTTAACCATTCAGGTTCCAGCTGCCAGTAAAGTGGCCATTGTAGGGCCTACAGGAGCAGGAAAGTCGACCTTAATTAATCTGCTCATGCGTTTCTACCCTGTTAATTCTGGAGAGATCACGATTGATGGGGTGCCAATTACGGACTACACCCGTGCTTCTTACCGCCAACAGTTTGGTATGGTTCTGCAAGAAACCTGGCTCAAGGTTGGGACCATTCATGAAAATATCGCCTTTTCTCGTCCAGATGCAAGTAGAGAAGAAGTCATAGAAGCAGCCAAAGCGGCCAATGCAGATTTCTTTATCCGGCAGTTGCCACAAGGGTACGATACCTATCTTTCAGATGCTGGAGAGTCTTTGTCTCAAGGTCAACGCCAACTCTTAACGATTGCGCGGGTTTTCCTTTCAGTTCCTAAGATTTTGATCTTGGATGAGGCGACATCCTCCATCGATACTCGGACGGAGGTCTTGATTCAAGATGCCTTTAATCAACTAATGAAAGGACGGACCAGCTTTATCATTGCTCACCGCTTGTCGACCATTCAAAATGCCGATATGATTCTTGTCATGGTGGATGGTGATATAGTTGAGCATGGCACTCATGAAGAGCTAATGCAAGCGCAAGGTGTTTACTACAAGATGCAGACTGCTCAGCAACAGATTAGTTAAAATGAAAAGAGAGTGGGACAGAAATCGGTAATTCGTTAGAATTCGATTTCGTCGTCCCACCTCCGCACAGTTGGGTAGGGCTGTAAAAGCTGATGAAATCAGCGTAGTAGAGCCCACTCAACCACTGCGTCTTGCTCGACAATCCAAAAATAATTGAGAGGCTAGGACTTTTGTCCCAGCCTCTTTTTTCGTCTAAAAAAACATCTAGCAAAATTGCTAGATGCTTCAAAAACCACTATTTTTAAACGTTTAGAACCTTATCCAAGAATTCTTTCAAACGTGGGTGTTGTGGGTTGTCGAAGATTTGGTCTGGTTTGCCGTCTTCGAGGAATTCACCGTCTGCGGTAAAGATAACCCGGTTGGCTACTTGGCGGGCAAATCCCATCTCGTGGGTAACGATGATCATGGTCATGCCTTGCTCTGCCAACTCTTTCATAACGTTCAATACATCTCCAACCATCTCAGGGTCAAGGGCAGAAGTAGGTTCGTCAAAGAGCATAATATCTGGATTCATGGCAAGTCCACGTGCGATAGCCACACGTTGTTTTTGACCACCGGAAAGGCTGTTTGGATTGGCATCTGCTTTATCTGCGAGACCAACTTTTTCCAACAATTCCATCCCGACTTTTTGAGCTTCTTCACGGGTCATCAGTTTGTGCTCTACTGGCGCAAACATAATATTTTCAAGGACGCTCATGTGAGGGAAGAGGTTGAAGTGTTGGAAAACCATCCCGATATTTTCACGGACTAGATCAACATTAGTTTTTGGATCGGTTAGATCATATCCATTAACTGTAATTTGACCTTTTGTAACTTCTTCGAGGAGATTGAGACTACGAAGGAAGGTCGATTTACCTGAACCGGATGGTCCGATAATACAAACCACATCTCCTTCATAGAATTTTGTTGAAATTCCTTTTAGGACCTCATTTTTACCATAGTATTTGTGGAGGTCATGGACATCAATTTTTAATTTAGCCATTAGTTAACCTTCTTTTCTAATTTTTTTGCAAATCGTGTTAGCAAGGTGATAATCACGAGGTAGAAGACGGCAAGGATCGCATACATCTTGAAACTTTGGTAGTTTCGAGCGATGATGATCTTACCAGTTTGGAAGAGTTCTACCAATCCGATCGCAGACACAATAGTTGTATCTTTCAGGGCAATGACGAATTGGTTAACAAAGTTTGGAAGCATGAGTTTGGTTGCTTGTGGCAAGATGATCTTGCGCATGGTTTTGCCATAAGAGATCCCCAGGCTTCGGCTGGCTTCCATCTGTCCAATCGGTACAGCTTGGATCCCTCCTCGAACAATTTCTGCAATATAAGCAGCCGCATTGAGAGAGAGGGCAATAGTACCTGCGACAAAGTCGTTAATCGGGGATTGATGACCTGTGACCGATTCAATCAAGTTTGGAATTCCCCAGAAGATGAAGGCAGCAAGGATCATGAGTGGGATCCCACGAATAACATCGACAAAGATCTCAGCAGTCCAGCGGAGCCATTTATAAGGGCTAACACTAAACATCCCAAAGATAACACCGATCACCATAGCAATGGCGAAAGAGAGAAGGGCAAGGGCAAGAGTCACACCCAAACCACTTAACAATTGTTTGTAGTTGTTTTGGAGCAAGCCCCAAATCGTTGTTTCATCTACGGCTGTACTTGAAGTAGATTTGCTATCTGCTTTAAGGTATTTATCGAGAATCTTTTGGTATTGACCGCTTTTCTTCAAGTTTGCAAGACCGTTATTGAACATTTCGATCAATTCAGGATTTTCACCCTTCTTAACGGCAAATGCTAGTTGACCACTTGGAGTCCCTTCGATAGGTGTTTTGAATTTACGTCCTTGTTTAATAGCGTATTTGATAACAGGTTCGTCATCCATAATCGCTGCAACAGAACCAGAATTCAAACTATCATACATAGAAGCTCCGTCAGAGAACGTTTTGATCTTGTAACCATATTTCTTTTGGTTTTCTTCAAGGAAGTTTTGTGAGGAAGTCCCGTTTTTAACGCCGACTGTCTTTCCTTTTAGGTCATCATATGAATCAATCTTGCTACTTTCTTGAACTGCAAGAATAGAGTTAGCCGTGTAGTATGGTTCAGAAAAATCAAATGTTTCTTTCCGAGCATCTGTCACAGTCATCCCTGCGATCATTCCTTGCGCATGGCCGGATTGAACATCACTTACCGCAGCATCAAATCCAGGATTATTAATCTCGATGGTAAATCCTTGGTCTTTGGCAATAGCCTTGATCAAGTCCATATCGATCCCTGTGTATTTGTTTTTTCCATTTTGGAAGACAAATGGCGCAAAAGATGAGTCACTTGAAATTACATATTTTGATTTTTTAGGAGTTGCTTTTTGACCAGCAGGAGTAGTTGTTTCTGGAACAGCACTGTTACTTGATGATTGACTTTCACCTGTCCATTTCTTGATGATCTCATCAAGTGTTCCATCAGCTTTCATTTGAGCGAGAGCCTTGTTAAATTCAGTGATCAACTTTTCATGCTTACCGCCTTTTTTAACACCAAAGGCAAAGCCACCGACTGCTTCCCCGTCCATATTGATAGCTAGGTCCTGACCCTTTTGGATGGCGTATTGAATAACAGGTTGGTCATCCATGACTGCATCCACTGCACCAGCTGATAAACTGTTGTACATGAGATCACCAGTATCAAAAGTCTTGATCTTGTAGCCGTACTTGTCCTTATTTTTATCGAGGAAGCGTTGGGCTGCAGTTCCGTTTTTGACACCGACTGTCTTCCCTTTTAATTGGCTGTACTTCGTGATTTTGTCAGCTTTCGTAGTCGCAATGACAACTTTTGTATCATAGTAAGTATCAGACATGGTGAAGACTTTTTCACGTTCTGTTGTTTTGGTCATTCCGGCCATGATGGCATCTGCTTGACCAGCTTGAACTGCATTGACCGCTGCATCAAATCCAGGAAAGGATTTATCCAAATCCCAGCCATTGATTTCAGCGACCTTGTCCAAGATCTCTACGTCAATTCCTTTATAGGTTTGATCTGAATCCTTAAATTCAAACGGTGCATATGCTGTGTCGAAAACGACCTTGATCGTTTCAGCATGAGCATGACCAGCGAATGCAACGAATGGAAATAAGAAAAGCAAACATGCTAGTAATTTTTTCTTCATTTCTGTCTCCTTTTAATTCTTTTCTCTTTGGGGTTTTGACCCATGAGCACATTGACCAAAGGATGGCCTTAAAAAAACAAATCATCCATACCAAATCGAGTATGAATGGTCTTATGTTTTTCTACAAGAGCTATTATATCAGAAAAGACTTTGCTATGCAAGAAAAATCCAGTTTTGATGTTAGGTTTTCTAACATGAAACGATATTGCAGCTCTTGATTTTCTTTGCTACAATGGACCTATCAGATAAATGGAGGTTGATCATGAAGAAAGGAAAGATCATTCAGGATATAAAAACAAACACATCTATGCCAGTTCTTATTTCTACACTATTCTATGTATTTTTAGCCTCCTTCTTTATAGAAGGGGGACTATGGCTTAGTAGTGAATTGGTTGGACCATTTTCCTTAGTTATAGGTTTTCTAGTGGAGTTCTTTTCGCCAGGAAATGGGACAGCAAGTATTCAAGAATTTTTCTATCATTATCTTCTCTATTATGAACTTTTCAGTTTTGTAATCATACTATTTCTCTTTATTTTTTGGGTGAAGGTCATAGAGAAGAATGATTTATCAAGTTTAGGCTTTGTAAAAAGAAATTGGCTCAAGTATCTAGTCTGGGGGATCATGATTTCACTTGTTCAAATGGGAGTAATCGCGCTTGTCTACCAAGTAAGTGGCATCGGGTCTTTTGTGTTAAATGAGCTCAGTTTAGAGCCCTTGTTTTTTATCCTTGGTTTATTCCCATTTTGGCTTCTGCAAGGGGGGACGGAAGAAGTAGCGACGCGAGGTTGGCTTCTGACTCGGATTGCTGCAAGAACTAATCTGCCTTTAGCGATCGCGATTTCTAGTAGTCTCTTTGGCATTCTGCATATGGGAAATGCAGGAGTGACCTTCTTATCCGTTCTGAATATCATCCTTGATGGAGTGCTGGCTGGTCTGCTTTTTATCTATACGGATAGTATCTGGCTAGTGGTCGCCCAACACGGCACTTGGAACTATGTACAAGGAAATCTCCTTGGTTTTCAAGTCAGTGGCACAGGCGCAGATGCGTCTATCTTTAGTTTTACCATGGGATCTGGTCCTGATTGGTTGACCGGAGGGGCATTTGGAGCAGAAGGATCAATCATCACCACTCTGGTTCTTCTTGTATCCCTAGTGATTGTCTATCGCTTAGGGGAGAGGAAAGAAAAGTTTGATGACTAACCTCTGTGTAATGTCTGAAAGTCATATATGAAAAAGACAAACACCAAAAATGACGTTTGTCTGCCTTCTGAGTCGAACACATATTGATGAGTTCGGCTTTTTCTATATAATAATGGGAATGATTAGCTTGACTTGTGCACCATTATGAATATTTTCTAAATGCATAGTTCCATTATGAAGTTTCATGACGCGTTTCACGAAAGATAAACCAAGTCCAAAGTGACTTTCTTGAGAGGGTGTTCTTGCTTGGTCCTCTTTATAGAAAAGATTTCCAGCATGGTGTAATACATTTTTTGAAAAAGTAGATTGATTATTCCATATGGTTAGAACTAATCGATTATTTTCTTGTGACATTGTTAGCTGGATCTTTGCATCATTTTCTTTTTGATGTTGTATTGCATTATTAATAATATTGGTGATTGCTCGAAAAAATAGATTGGAATGAATGGCAATTTGTGTTGATGGAGTTACTGTATTTGAAAAAACAAATTGTGTACTTCTAGGGAGTAACGGAGTAATATGTTCCTTCAATTGATGAGTTAATTGTTGAATCGATATATTTTCAAGTTGAATATCATGGTCGTAAAAGGTTTTGGAATATTGGATAAAGTGGTTAAAATAATCGTTTAACTGAATGCTTGCTTGCTCAAGATCTTTTAGACATTCCATTGTTTGAGGTGTTTGCTCAGTGGATTGTAAGAATTCAGCATTTCCTCTGATAACAGTTAGAGGGCTACGAAGATCATGTGCAGCGCTAGATACTTGAAACATGAGTTCTTTTTTTTGATCTTTTTCATTTTGAATTCTATTTTTTATATCAGATTGCATTTTTTCAATCAGATCGTTTGTTTCAATGAATTCTTTAATCTGCAAATGGTGATGTTCATTTTTGGTGAAATATAGTCCACTATGATAAACCATGTTCATTTCTTTTTGAATCTTGGTTAATAATTGTCTAATATTTATTACAATGATAAAAATTAAAATGATGCAAAGATAAATCCAAGAACTGACGCTAAAAAATAAAGCAAAGCGATTGACATTTTTCTCATTAATTCCAGATACAGAAGATAGAAGAGCTGGAACTATGTAAAAAAGTATCAGACATAGAAGAAATTGCCAAATGATTTTAAGGTAGGTACGCTTAATGAGTTGCTTGATTGTCAATTCTTTTTCCATTTGTATCCTCCTCCCCAAACGGTTTTGATTGGATCAATTTGATGAATCTTAAATTTTTGTCTGATTTGATAGATGTATTCAGTAATGGATCGTAGTTGTGCATCAGAGTCTACAGGATAAAGATAATTGTAAAGTTCTTCTATGCTAAATATTCGGTTTTCATTTTTTGCTAAAAGATAAAGTAAATCAAACTCTCGCTTGGTTAATGAAATTCTCTTTGATTGATAATAAACTTCTTGACTATCTCGATAAAAAGTTATATTTGAATCCATCTCTTCTTTAGAGGCGTTGTGAGATCTTTCTTCCCTCCGAAGATGCATTTGAATTCTTGCAATCAATTCCTTTATGCTGAATGGTTTTGTGATGTAATCATCGGCTCCGGCTTGTATTCCTTTTAGTAAATCTTCTTCAAAATCTTTAGCTGTTAGAAATAGAATTGGAGTAGTAATTTGTGAACGAATGGAACGACAGATTTCTAAACCAGAAATAGGCATCATGACGTCAAGTAAAATTAGATCGAATCCAGTAAAGTCACAGATATTAATCTCCTCTATATTTTTACGAGTTTCCACGTGAAAGTTGTTCGCTTTTAATGTATTCGCTATTAATCGTAAGATTTTTTCATCATCGTCAATGGCTAAAATTTTATACTTCATAGTTCCTCCAATTATATGAGCATATTATAGCAAATCTAGAATGCAATTTGTTGAAAATGAAAAAAATAATTATTCTGAGAATTTCCTGATTTTCTCCTGTTATACTTGCTCCAAGTGAAGGTGGAATTTCACTAAAAGTCAGAAAGGAAAAAGAATGAATGATAACAATTCAAAAGCTACATAAGGAATATAATAATAAAATTGTCCTTCAAAACGTGTCTTTCAAAGCCAAAAAAGGTGAGATTACCGGATTGATTGGACCGAATGGATCTGGAAAATCAACTTTAATTAGAATTTTACTTGGTTTAGAAAATAGTCAAATGGGAATGGCGTTGATCGATGGAAAAAAATACTCTCAATTGGGAGATAATCCTTTTTGTATTGTTGGATCATTCCTAGATAGTTGTCAACCTTATCCAACTAGAACAGGATTTCAGCATCTTCGGTGGATTGGCTTGGCTTGTGGCGTTGACAAAAATAGGTGCAAGGAATGTTTAGAGTTGGTGGGGTTAAGTGAAGCTAAAAATAAAAAAGTAAAAGACTATTCATTAGGAATGAAGCAACGTCTTGGTTTAGCAACAGCCTTATTAGCAAATCCTGACATCTTAATTTTAGATGAACCAATCAATGGACTAGATCCAGAAGGAATACGCTGGGTACGCAATTTTTTGCAGTCTTTTGTCAATGAAGGTAAGACTGTATTAATGACAAGTCATTATATGAGTGAGTTAGAATTAACTGTAGATCATTTGGTTGGGATTTCTAATGGGAAGATTGTTATTGATGCTCCTACCAAAGACATTTTGAAACAGTTTGGATCTTTTGAGGAGGCATATTTTAAGGCACTCGAAGGGAAAGAAGGTGAATAATATGTTGAAGCGTTCCTTTTTTAGTGACCTCTATAAATATTGTAGTTTACCTACTTTTAAATTCACTTTTTTTCTTATTTTGGGAGTCAGCATATTTTTTTCAATTCAAAATATCCAGGTGATAAATGCTTTAGTAGAAGGAAATGGACAGGCTGTTAACCTTGATCCATCTATGCTATCATCGAATCCAGTCTATACAGTCAGGGATGCTCTTTTATCTTCCCCCTACCAAGCAAGTGTTATTTTCTTACCAATCTTGGTTTCACTTGTTTATTCAACCCATTACCAATTTGGTGATGATAGTTTTACTCAGTTATTGATTCCTAACTGGAAAGTTCGTCTTACTGGTTTTATTGCAAGTTCGGTTGTCTTATCGATACTTTCTACTTTAGTATTTTCTATAGTAAATGCTGTTGTTTTACTCGTTTTTCTGGATTCAACTTTAAAGAATTATTTAGAATTGACTTTGTTCTTAGATGTTACGGTAAGAGTTATGATATTTGCAATCGTTCTTACTCTATTAGCTTTACTCTTAGTAATAGTAACGAAAAAATCAATGACTTCATTAATTGCAGACGTTTTGTTATTGGTAATCACTTTATCAGGTATTTTAAGAGGAATTTCCTCTAAAATAGAAAATCTCTTGCCTTTGATTGGAGCAAAGTCATTTGCTTTTGGCCGAATTGAAGGGACTCAAACGAGCCAATTGTATGGATTTACACTTTTAGTAGTTGAAGGGATCTTGTTCTTGGTATTCATAATGCTTGTAGAAATGATTCGAATGAGGAGGAAGAATGGCAAGAATATTTTTTAGTCTTATTGTCAAAAAATATAGTTTAAAACCCGTAAAGTACCAGATAGCTATACAGTCACTTTTTATAGGTTTTGTGTGTCTCTTAGGTGTTTTACCAGTTTCAATCAATGATACTGTTGTACAATTATCTATAAAGCAAGCTCTTGTTTTTGCATCAATGCTCTCTGTTAGTATTGGGTGTGTTAATGCATTTGTTGAGTTACAAGCTCACGAAACAAAACTGGTTTATTTGGTAAGCGGAAAAAGGATCTTAAGTTCAATTAGGATCCTGTTCGTAGAGTTATGTGATGTACTAATCCAATCAACCTTATATTTCATTGTACTGCTTGTATGGTTTCATTTTTTTAGTAGCGAAAATGGTGTCAGTTTAGAACTTTTCAGTTTCTATTTGATTGGCTCCATCCAATATTTTTTAATTTCTTACTTCTTAAGTTATTTTTTCAAAAGTCCAATGGGGAGTTTAGCTATTTTGCTGCTATTTCCTATTTTGGTACAACCATTCATAGAAAGAGTAGTGGAACCATTGACTAGTTATCTATTTTATAATATTGTTGCGGATACCATTTTAGGTAGTGCTTCCAATTTGCAACTCTGTACTTACGTTATTGGACTTGTATGCTCATTTGGAGCAACTCTCTACCTCTTGGTAAGGAATCAAGAAGTTAAGTAGTAAATTGATCACGTAAAAACAATACTGATGAGCAAACCTTGCTAATTTTGTATATCATGGACACTGATGTTTATTACGTATTGCATTGTTTTAGAATAAAAGACAAGACTTTCGAAGTAATTGCGAGAGTCTTGTTTAGTTTTCGCTCTAATTTGTGTCCAATTAATTATTTTGTAATATGTTGTTTTCCCTTTCATTCCTCATCTCAGAGAATTCTAGTGATTTATGGTAAAATAAGGTCTATATATGTGAGGACAAAGAGATGATTAATCGAGTAACAGATAACAAATTTAAACTAGTATCCAAATACCAACCGTCTGGGGATCAACCGCAGGCTATTGAGCAACTGGTGGATAACATCGAGGGAGGAGAAAAGGCTCAGATCCTGATGGGGGCGACTGGTACGGGGAAGACCTACACCATGAGCCAGGTCATCGCTCAGGTCAATAAGCCGACCTTGGTCATTGCCCACAATAAAACCCTAGCAGGCCAGCTCTATGGAGAGTTCAAGGAATTTTTCCCTGAGAATGCGGTTGAGTACTTCGTATCTTACTACGATTACTACCAGCCAGAAGCTTATGTGCCCTCTAGCGATACCTATATCGAAAAAGATAGTTCGGTCAATGATGAGATTGACAAGCTTCGTCACTCAGCAACATCAGCATTGTTAGAGCGTAACGATGTGATCGTTGTCGCTTCTGTCTCTTGTATCTATGGTTTGGGTTCTCCCAAAGAATACTCGGACAGCGTGGTCAGCCTGCGCCCAGGTCTGGAGATTTCTCGTGATAAACTGCTTAATGACCTAGTGGATATCCAGTTTGAGCGCAATGACATCGACTTTCAACGGGGGAAATTCCGTGTTCGTGGGGATGTGGTCGAGATTTTCCCAGCTTCGCGTGATGAACATGCCTTCCGGGTGGAGTTTTTCGGGGACGAAATTGACCGCATCCGTGAGGTTGAAGCTTTGACGGGTCAAGTCCTTGGTGAAGTGGACCACTTGGCTATTTTCCCAGCCACTCACTTCGTGACCAATGATGACCATATGGAAGTAGCCATTGCCAAGATTCAAGCGGAACTAGAAGAGCAGTTGAAGGTCTTTGAAAAAGAAGGAAAACTCCTAGAAGCTCAACGCTTGAAACAACGGACAGAGTATGACATTGAAATGCTGCGGGAGATGGGCTACACCAATGGGGTCGAAAACTACTCCCGTCACATGGATGGCCGGAGTGAAGGAGAGCCTCCCTACACCCTTCTTGACTTCTTCCCAGAAGATTTTCTCATTATGATCGATGAAAGTCACATGACCATGGGACAGATCAAGGGCATGTACAATGGCGACCGTTCTCGTAAGGAAATGCTGGTCAACTATGGTTTCCGTTTACCGTCTGCCTTGGATAACCGGCCACTGCGTCGGGAGGAGTTTGAAAGCCATGTCCATCAGATTGTCTATGTGTCTGCGACACCGGGTGATTATGAGATGGAACAAACCGATACTATCATCGAGCAGATCATTCGTCCGACAGGTCTTCTCGATCCCGAGGTGGAAGTGCGTCCGACCATGGGGCAAATGGATGATCTCTTGGGTGAGATCAATGCGCGTGTAGAACGTGGAGAGCGGACTTTTGTCACCACTCTGACCAAGAAGATGGCAGAAGACTTGACCGACTACTTTAAAGAAATGGGTGTTAAGGTCAAATACATGCACTCGGACATTAAAACCTTGGAGCGGACGGAGATTATTCGTGATTTGCGTCTGGGTGTCTTTGACGTCTTGGTCGGGATCAACCTTCTTCGGGAAGGGATTGACGTACCGGAAGTGAGTCTAGTTGCCATCCTCGATGCTGATAAGGAAGGCTTCCTTCGTAATGAACGCGGCCTCATTCAAACCATCGGTCGTGCTGCCCGTAATAGTGAGGGTCACGTCATCATGTATGCGGACACCATGACCCAGTCTATGCAAAAAGCCATCGATGAAACAGCCCGTCGTCGGAAAATCCAGATGGCTTATAATGAAGAGCATGGCATTGTCCCACAAACCATCAAGAAGGAAATCCGTGACCTCATCTCTGTTACCAAGGCGGTGGCCAAGGAAGAAGACAAGGAAGTGGATATTACCAGTCTCAACCGCCAAGAGCGCAAGGAACTGGTCAAGAAACTGCAAGGTCAAATGCAAGAAGCAGTCGAAGTGCTTGATTTCGAGCTGGCAGCGCAAATCCGCGATATGATGTTGGAAGTCAAGGCTTTGGATTAGATAGGAGGGAAGAATGAAGATTATCATTAAAACAATGGAAACTCCTGAAGAGATAGAAGGAAAATCTCTCGTTCATTGGCAAACGTGGAGAGAGGCTTATGACAATCTTTTACCCGCGGAATATCAGGAGACGATGACATTAGATAGATGTCGTTTCTTTAGTCAAAAGTATCCAGAAAATACCTTGATTGCGATGGATGGAAAGAAGGTCGTTGGATTTATCAGCTATGGAAATTTTTGTGATGAAGCCATTCAAGCTGGTGAAATCATCGCCTTATATGTTTTAAAAGATTACTATGGAAAAGGTGTGAGTAAACAGTTAATGCAAGCTGCATTTGCTGCTCTCGATCATTTCTCTGAAATTTATTTATGGGTATTGAAAGATAATAAGCGAGCCATTGCTTTCTATCAAAAAATGGGTTTTACTTTTGATGGCCAAGAAAAAATACTTGAACTTGGAAAACCTGTTAAGGAATTGCAGATGATGTGTTCTTCAAATAAAAATTCCTAAAGGACCTATCTATCAATCTTTGAACCATTTTCAATTAATCAAGTAAAAAAATAAAAGAGATAGAATGAACTAAAGAAATGAAGGAGAAGACGAATGAAAATTCTGGTCATCAATGGTCATCCGGATAAGGAAAGTTATTGTCAGGCTATTTTTCAAACCATTGTCGAAACTATTGACTCAAGTCGCCATGAGCTTAAAGTGATCAGTCTCAATGAAGAGGAATTTGATCCTGTCCTTCGCTATGGATATCGAAAGCGGATGGAGGAAGATTCCTTTATCCTTCGTTCTCAGGAATTAATCCAATGGGCAGATCATTTCATCTTTGTTTATCCTATCTGGTGGAGTAGTATGCCGAGTCTCATGAAAGGTTGGATTGATCGGGTCTTTACGCCGGGGATTGCCTACTCAGCCAATGATCAGGGAAGTTTTATCTGGAATTACCTCAGAGGCAAGCAATTCAAGAAGTTGCTCAAAGGGAAAACAGCCAGTATATATGCGACCTCCATGGCACCTACTTGGTGGTATAAGATCTTTTCAGGCCCTCTCAACATTCCTGATAGTTATGGCATCTCTGTTTTGAAGAATGCCGTCTTGAACCACTGTGGAATTAAAACCAAGCGCGTTTGTATTTTGGGAGAAGTCGGACGAGATGTGAACACCGCTAGCATGCGAGAGAAGCATATCCAAAAGGTAGTAGCAGAAGTGAAGAAACTTTGATCAGAGATGGGAGACTACGATAAGTTAGTGTCTTTAGTTGTATTTGGAATAGGTTTTAGTTAAACTATTAATATAATCTATAAAACATAGGAATGATTCAATATGCTACTTTTTATCTATATGATCTATGTCATTTATTCACTATCAAAAATGAAAAATGAAGGTAAAAGAGTCTCAATTTTCACTAAGTTGATTGTTTACGGCTTATTGATACTTTCCTCGTTTATGCTCTATTTCAGTTTTTTGTCATTTTTATTTAGCCCGTTGCCATTTTTTGGCTTTCTAGCTGCTCTTGCTATTGGCGGTATGATGCTGTCTCTTAAAATAATTATTGCCATTCTTTTACTTTTGTTATCGCTCAGCCTATTCTTAGATAGTAAAAATAGTGATCCAGATACGCCTCTCGTTGATCATTTGTTACGATTGGGGGTTCATATTCTATTGATTATTATTTAAAAGAAGATTTATTCGTTTTTTAAATCTCGACTAATGTTTACAAAGGAGAGTTTAATCATGGGAAAGTATGTGAACTTGTTTAGTATCCTGTATCTGGTTCTATTACTTTTTGTTTTTGTTAACTTTGTATTAGGTTACTATGGCTATGCCTTTACTCCTCTCTTGTGGAATCCTTGGTTATATCTAGGAGCTGTGATAGTTTTTTGCCATATCTGGTATCGCTTTTATCGAACTCACGCAGTCAATTGGAAGAATGTAGTGGGGCTACTGTTTAGTTTCTTTGCTAGCCTGATCCTAGTATTATTCATTGTGTTTTTCTTTAGTTTTGATGATCATGGTTCGGTAACGATTCACTCGGAATATTATTTAAAAGAGAAGTCAATTGTCTTTCAAAGAGGCTCCCTTTTAGATGCCTTTGATGAATACCATGAGCTGGTGAATCTCTTTGTCATGAAAAAAGAGATAAAGAAAAAAGTTTATATTGATTAATTGTCAATATCATAGGAAGGAAATATATGTCACGTACAACGCCTACTATACTGTGCAATCTTTGCATGGTCGAAGATCTTGAAAATGGGAAAGTAGTCCTCCAATACCGCTCACCTGAAAAGACTCACTGGGCTGGCTATGCTTTTCCAGGTGGCCATATCGAAGAAGGAGAAAGCCTTGTAGAATCCGTCATTCGTGAAATCTACGAAGAGACAGGACTTACAATTACAAATCCAAAACTGGTCGCAGTCAAAGACTGGCCACAAGATGAGGGTGGCCGCTACATCGTCTTTTGCTATAAGGCGACAGAATTTACAGGCCAGCTAAGATCGTCTGAAGAAGGAGAAGTTTATTGGGTTGAGAAGGATCAATTAGAAAAGTTGGATTTGTCCTACGATATGCTTCCTCTGCTGGAAGTCATGGAAGACCCGGACTTGTCAGAGTTCTATTATCGCAAACGGACAGACGATGATTGGGAAAAATTAAGATTTTAAGCAAAGAGCTAGAACTATCTAGTTCTTTTTTAGCTCTAAGGAATTGCCCCTTTGCTTGTATCTGCTTCTTAATTGTAGTATGATAGAGGAGTTGAAAAGATGCTAGAAAAGGTGGCAAGTAATATGAAAGATTTTCACTTTGATGCAATTGCTGCATTTGAAAATTACGAAATCGAAAAGATGAGAGATGGTCATGTAGTGGTGACAACCAAGGTCGTGGAATCCTCGCTCAATTATTATGGAAATGCGCATGGAGGCTATCTCTTTACCCTGTGTGATCAGATCAGTGGTTTAGTCGTGGTTTCTCAAGGGGTCGATGGGGTGACCTTGCAATCCTCGATCAATTACTTAAAAGCAGGGCGTCTGGGGGATGTCCTCACGATCCATGGCGAATGTGTCCACAGTGGACGGACGACTCGAGTTGTGGATGTCGATATTACCAATCAAGACGGGGCCAATGTCTGCAAGGCAACCTTTACGATGTTTGTTACGGGAGTGAGAGATGAATCCGCACAAGTACGCATTTAAAAACTATATTTTTGATTTTTATGGAACCTTGGTCGACATCGAAACGGATGAGTCGAGTCCCATTTTATGGGATACCATGGCTCAGATCTACCAATCCTACGGGGCAAGCTACACAGGAGAAGGCTTGCGCCTGCGCTATAAAGAGTTGGTGCAACAAGCCGAAGAAGACTTGGCTAAGGAAAAACAAGTTGCCTACCCTGAGATTGATCTGATGGTTATCTTTGTGCAATTGTATTTAGAAGGCCATCCAAGCGGGAATAGTGTTGTCCACCTCAAAGAGTGGGGACGTTTGATTTCGCGGACTTTCCGTGTCCTTTCTCGCAAGCGGTTGGAGCTTTATCCTCATACGAAAGAAGTATTAGAGGATATGAAAGCTGCAGGTTGCCGAATCTTTCTCTTATCCAATGCCCAAGCAGATTTTACCAATCCGGAGATTGATTTGGTTGGTTTGAGAGAGCTTTTCCATGCCATTTACTTGTCGTCTGATGCAGGTATTCGAAAACCTCAGCCAGATTTTCTCTTGGAAGTGATGAAAGAACACCAGTTGAACCCTGAGAAAACGGTCATGGTGGGGAATGACTTTACAACAGATGTCGCTGTTGCCCAAAGTATCGGGATGGAGAGTATCTTGATCAATACCTTCCCGTACTCTGATGCTGAACTGCGCGAGAAGAATCAAGCAGGTGTGCGGGTGATTCGAGATATTCAAGAATTGCAGGAAGATTGAGAAATATCATCCATGTAGGGAGGCCAAGTCGCCTCTTTTTTTCATGAAAATGCTACAGTCGAGCAGGATTTGTCAAATTTTCGCTTTCATGGTATACTATGAAAGTTAATTTGAATAAGGAGATAAAAATGAATAACTTACCAAACTGTCCAAAATGTAACTCTGAATATGTCTATGAAGATGGAGCGCTCTTGGTGTGCCCAGAGTGTGCGTATGAATGGAACCCAGCTGAGGTCGAAGAAGAAGAGGGTGTCGTAGCGATTGATGCCAACGGAAACAAATTGGCTGATGGCGATACGGTGACCTTGATCAAAGATTTGAAAGTGAAGGGTGCACCGAAAGATTTGAAACAAGGTACGCGCGTGAAAAATATCCGTATCGTTGAAGGAGACCACAACATCGATTGTAAGATTGATGGCTTTGGTGCAATGAAACTCAAATCAGAATTTGTGAAGAAAATCTAAAGATAAGAAGAAGGGCCTAGCCCCTTTTCTTTCAGGAGGATACTATGAAATTCAAACTATTATTTAGCTATCGTTTTCTATTGTTTATTTTAAGTGTACTCGGTGTTTATCTGCAACTGACCAAGCATGGTGGCTTTGGCATGATGCTCTATTACACCATTTTATCTAACATGTTGGTCATGTTCTTCATGGGAGACATGGTTTGGCGCATGGTTCGAGGTCGTTCGACCCAGACTCAGGGCTACCTTCGTATGAAAGGCGCAGTTACCATGTCCATTATGATCACCTGTGTCATCTACCACTTTATGTTGGCGCCTCTTGCGACACCAGAGAAGTTTTATCGTTTGGAAAACTTCCTCTGTCATTACATTGTTCCTCTGATGTTCTTCTTTGATACCCTAGTGATTGATAAAGCCAAGCAATACCGAAAGCTCGATCCCTTCTTTTGGACCTTGATTCCACTGGCTTACATGCTCTTTGCCCTTCTCAATGGATTGGTCTTGAAGTGGCCAATTCCAGGTGCAAAAGATAGTCCCTTTGCCTATTTCTTTATCAATGTTAATAAATACGGCTGGGCCTTTGTTGGCAAATGGGTGGTGATCATTTTTATCGCCTATCTCTTGGCTGGCTATGTGCTCTATGGGATCAAAAATATCAAGCGAAAATCGGCTGTTTCTGAGTAAAAGCCGAACGTTATTCGGACGAAAAGAAATTTTTTTAAATTTTTTTGAAAAATGTTAAGTTTTTTCTTGCATGTCGTTTGAAACTGTGATATAGTTATCTCAATTAAATAAATCCTTTAATCCTGTCCCGTGAGGCAGGCAAGGAGACTGTGAAAAACAATGGCTAGGACCATAGGGCGAGACTCTATCCTCTTAGACCATTCATTTGCTGAACCTCCTTGAAAAAGGAGGTTTTTCTTTTACAATTAAGGAGGACTGAATGAAAACCAAAGAAGTCGTTGATGATTTGACGATGAAACGGGCCATTACCCGGATCACCTACGAAATCATTGAACGAAACAAAGATTTGAGCCAGATTGTGCTGGTGGGGATCAAGACGCGTGGTGTTTACATCGCTCGCCGGATCCAAGAACGCCTCTCTCAGCTGGAACAAATCGATGTCCCTGTAGCAGAACTAGATACCAAGCCTTTCCGAGATGACATGAAGGCGACAGAAGATACAACGGTCTTACCAGTTGATATCGCTCATAGAGAAGTCATTTTGATCGATGATGTCCTCTATACAGGTCGCACGATTCGCGCTGCCATTGACAATCTGGTCAGTCACGGTCGTCCTGCTCGAGTGAGTCTGGCGGTTCTAGTCGACCGTGGGCATCGGGAGTTGCCGATTCGTCCGGACTTTGTTGGGAAAAATATCCCGACAAGTAAGTCAGAGGAAATCATTGTCGAGATGGTGGAGCTAGATGGTCAAGACCGCGTCCTCATCAAAGAAGCTTAAACAAATCGTAAATTTTTTGTATTCACATTATAAAAGGAGAATCAACATGTCTGAAAATCAAATCGCTCTTAAAAACCTTGTCTCAATGGAAACTCTTACCAATGAAGAAGTAATGGCATTGATCAAACGTGGGATTGAGTTCAAAAACGGAGCTAAAGCAACCTACGAAGATCAACACATCATCTCAAACCTTTTCTTTGAACCTTCAACTCGTACCCACAAAGCCTTTGAAGTGGCAGAGTTGAAATTGGGATGTGATCTCCTTGACTTTGATGTGAAGACAAGCTCTGTGAACAAAGGGGAAACACTTTACGATACCATCTTGACCATGTCAGCTCTTGGTGTAGATGTCTGCGTCATCCGTCACCCTGAAGTGGACTACTACAAAGAATTGGTTGAAAGCCCAACGATCACAGCCTCTATCGTCAATGGTGGGGATGGTTCAGGTCAACACCCAAGCCAAAGCTTGCTTGATTTGATGACCATCTACCAAGAATTCGGTCACTTTGATGGCTTGAAAGTTTGTATCGCTGGGGACTTGGATCACTCACGTGTGGCAAAATCAAATATGCAAATCTTGAAACGTTTGGGAGCAACCCTCTACTTTGCAGGTCCAGACGAATGGAGAAGTGCAGAATTTGAAGACTATGGAACCTTCGTCACTATCGATGAAGTCATTGAAGAAGTAGATGTGATGATGTTCTTGCGTGTGCAACACGAACGTCATGATTACGAATCACTCTTCTCTAAAGAAAACTACCATCGTCTTCATGGCTTGACTCAAGAACGTTATGACCGTATGAAAGATACAGCGATCTTGATGCACCCAGCACCAGTCAACCGTGACGTTGAAATTGCGGACCACTTGGTAGAAGCTCCTAAATCACGTATCGTAGAACAAATGACCAATGGTGTCTTTGTCCGTATGGCCATCATTGAAGCCGTCCTTAAAGGTCGCGGTGCAAAATAAGATAACTGACAATTCATTGAAAGGAAAGAAAGAGGACAGAGTAGACAGCTACATGGAATCTGACTTTCCTTTTTTTGAGGAACTATGATAAAATTGGATTAGTGTAAAAGAAGGGAGGGGTTCGATGAAACGATTATTGGTCCTAGAGGATGGGACTGTATTTGAAGGAGAAGCCTTTGGTGCAGACTTATATGTGACTGGTGAATTGGTCTTTACGACTGCCATGACAGGCCATCAAGAATTGATTACGGATCAGGCTTTTAGTGGCCAGATCCTCTCCTTTACCTTTCCAGTTATTGGCGCAACAGGGATCAATAGAGATGATTCTGAATCGATTACGCCGACATGTTTGGCAGTAGTCGTTCAGCATTTGGTGGAAATGCCAAGTAATTGGCGGCAGCAGATGACCTTGGATGAATTCTTGAAGCGAAAAAAAATCCCTGGTATTGTAGGGATTGATACAAGACAGGTAGCAAAAATTGTCCGCAAGTATGGACGGATGAAGGCGACTGTCATTAACAAGGGGGATTCGATAGAGCATATCCTGGATCAGTTGCGAGCAACGGTCCTTCCCAAAGACCAAGTGCGTCAAGTCTCGACAAAAACGGCCTATGCTGTACCAGGTTTTGGAAAGAGTATTGCCTTGATTGATTTAGGTGTCAAACACTCTGTCTTACGCCAGCTGAGTCAAAGGGACTGTAATGTTACGGTCTATCCCTATGACATCTCTTATAATGAACTGATGGAACAGCAGCCCGATGGCGTTATTTTATCCAGTGGGCCTGGCGATCCCCATCAGGTGAAAAAACTCTGTCGCTTGATCCAAAAAATCAATGGTCAAATTCCGATCTGGGGCATGGGCTTGGGAGCACAGGTACTGGCTCAAGCTTACGGGGCTGAGCTAGCTCCCATGGAAGTCGGGCATTTCGGCTTAAATATTCCTGTGCGTGAAATTGCGACAGGAAAAATCGAGATAACGAGTCAAAATCATTTGTATAGTATTGCCAGAGATAGTCTGCCTCATGATTTATTGGTCACGCATGAAAACGTAAATGACCATAGTATTGAAGGTTTTCGTCATCGTTACCAACCGATTTTAGGGGTTCAATTCCAAGTGGATGCTAGTCCAGGGCCAAGGGACAATCTCTATTTTTACGATGAATTTTTAGAGTTGATTGATGCCAAAATTCACGAAAGTAGAAGGGAGAAGGAATGATGAAAGAAAACCAGAAATTGCTTCTCCTATGTGGAGATTCTTATCAGGATATTAGCCTCTTGGCTGCGGTAAATGAAGCACAAAAACTCAATGCCAAGAATGGAAATGCTCTTGTCCTTTATCTGGGTGAAGAAAATGCTATCACACAGGAAGCTGGAGAACAGGTTGTAGTCAGTAAGCTCAAGTTGGATGCTCTTAGGACGACTCTTCTTTCTTATACTGGATCTCGCTTGCTCTTAGCCTTTGCGGATAAACAGATTTTGAATCTCTTGTTTCGTTTGGAAGAAACTGGATTTTTCAAAGACGAATCGATCATGATTATCGGACCGAGCCTCCAACGCTACCGTAGTTTTTATCAGCAGGCGGATCAACGACGCCTCTTTCAAGAGTTGGGCTATCAGGTACCCGCTTCCGCACTGGTTGGTTCGGTTCGCGAAGCCATCGAGTTTTCTGAAGGCATTCAATTTCCTATTATGATCTGGCCGGTAGCGAGTAAGCAAGGGCAGGGGCGAAAGATTGCTCATAACTTGGATGACTTGTGCGAAGCAGTAGAAACAGGACTTTCAGTCTCTCCAAGTCAGCAGTGTTTGCTAGAATTTTCGACCTATGGCTTTAAGGAATTGGATTTTGTCGTCATGCGGGATCGCGAAGAAAATCACTACCTGGCGGCCTCTATTGAAAGCATTGATCCTGTCGGAATCCACTCTAGTGACTCTTATCAATTTATGCCAGCGGTCACCCTGACTGACCGGGAGTTTCAAAATCTTCGTGAAGCAGCAATCCACATTAGTCGCTATTTGAAGCTGACAGGAGCTGTTTCCATCAAGTTTGCTCTTGATCCGACGAGCTATGCTTTTTATATCCTAGAAGTTAACCCATTTGCTTCAGACAGTATCTCGATGGCCTCTATGGGCTTGGGCTATTCCTTGTTTGAGCAAGGAGTTCAGTTACAATTAGGGCGCTCTCTCGAGCATTTGCCTCACCCCTTATTAAAGGATCTAAAGGCTGTTTACGAACCAAGTTTGGACTATATCTTCTTTAAGATCCCGATTTTTTCTGATGCTGCTAAAAATGCCCGTCTCAATACCCAAATTCACTCTTATGGGGCAGTTTATGGATTTGGAAAGAGAATCGATGAAGCTTATCAACAAGCCCTAGAAACCATTAAAGACAAGAACTTGCTGACCATCCTTCCTGAGGAAATGAGCGATGATGAATTAATCCAGAAAATTGCTCGTCATATGCCCCACCGGCTCTTCTATATCTTAGAAGCTTTGAAACGTGGTTTTGAGTTTGAGGAACTCTTGGATTTGAGTAAATTAGCACCTGTCTATTTGCAGGTCCTAGCCAATCTTGTAGCAATGGAAAAAGAAGCAGAAGTTGCAACCGGTCCAGCCTTCCTTCCGGTTGAGCCATCAGCTGGCTTATATGAGGTCAAAGCGGGCGCATCCTATTATCTGACCCAAAACGGAACCAATGAATCATTGGGTTTGGACGCTGCTTGTGTCTTGGTGGATGATCTAGAAATCTGCGATGAGCGTTTTTACCAAAAGGTGAGAAAGCAGGTGAAAGAGCTGAAAGAAAAAGGACAACAGGTGATCTTACTCACGAATCGTCCTTTTACAGAATCTTTGGCAGATAAAGTCTACTATCTTCCGATCAATGAGACAAGCCTTCACCTGATTCAGAAAATTGATCAGGTCAAAGATATTGTCAAGCTTTCTAATAGACAATAAAGGATCCGGACAAACTATCCGAATCCTTAGATTGAAAATAAAATTATATTTTAAAACTTTCCTTAGGTGAGTACGGACGTCAGCGAACTTCGAAGAAGTTCCATGACTTAGTTTTGAGCCTGAGGTCTCAAAACTCCCGAGTGCTAGAAACAAGTGTGTTTCTAGCACTTTTCTCACAGCGGAAAGTTTCGGTACATTCTCAATGATATTTAAAGGATTTGGATGTATAATCCGAATCCTTTTTTTTTCTTATTTTTTGGTGACAATACCGATAATGGTATCAACTGCGCGTTCCATGGTTTGGAGGCTTACGTATTCAAAGCGACCATGCATATTTTCACCACCGGCAAAGATATTTGGTGTTGGAATCCCCATAAAGGAAATTTTAGATCCATCTGTACCACCGCGAATAGGTTCAATGATTGGAGTGATTCCAAGATCTTCCATGACTTCCTTAGCAAGGGTGATTGGTGTCATATCTTTTTCAATCACTTGCTTCATGTTGTAATACTGATCTTTGAGGGTGAGGAGAACGCGTTCGCTACCGAGCTCCGCATTCATCTGATCGGCAATAGATTTCATAAGGTCTTTGCGTTTCTCAAAGCTTTCAGTTTCAAAGTCCCGAATGATGTAGCTGGCACTTGCTTCCTCGACAGTTCCATCAATATTCATCAAGTGGTAGAAGCCTTCATAGCCTTCGGTTAATTCTGGACGTGCTCCTTCAGGGAGTTTGTTATGGAAATCAATGGCCAATTGAAGAGCGTTGATCATTTGACCTTTGGCTGTACCTGGGTGGACATTGCGTCCTTTGAAGGTAATTTCAGCCCCAGCTGCTGAGAAGGTTTCGTATTGAAGCTCTCCGAGAGGACCACCATCAACAGTATAGGCAAAGTCTACATCAAAATCCTCTGCATCAAATTGATCTGCACCGACTCCAATTTCTTCATCGGGACCAAAGCCGACACGGATCTCCTCGTGTTTGATTTCAGGATGAGCTGTCAGGTATTCAATAGCTGTCATGATTTCAGCGATACCTGACTTATCATCTGCACCCAGAAGGGTAGTACCGTCAGTCGTGATCAAGGTTTGTCCCTTGTAGTTGTTCAAATGGGCAAAATCGGCTGGATCGAGTGTGAAACCAGAGTCACCAAGGGCAATGACACCCCCATCATAATTCTCAACGATTTGAGGATTGACATTTTCGGCATTGAAGTCAGCGGTATCCATGTGAGAAATAAATCCAATCTTGCGTGTAAAGCTTGGATCATTGGCTGGAAGTGTTCCAATAGCATAGCCGTTTGGTAAATAGTAGACGTTTTGAAGGCCCACGCGTTTCATTTCAGGGATCAAGACGTTTGTTGCAAAATCAACTTGTGATTGGGTACTTGGAGTGGTTGTAGAATTCTCGTCTGAACGTGTGTTAACCTTTACATAGGTAATAAAACGGTCCAACAAATTTGCGTATTTCATGATCATTCTCCTTTTTCAGTTTCAATTAATTTGTGAATAGCATGGGCCACGCCATCCTCATCATTGGTCAGGGTGATGAAGTTGGCGATTTCCTTGACAGCAGCATTGCCATTTCCCATAGCAACGCTGTAACCAGCAAAACGTAGCATTTCAAGGTCATTATTGGCATCTCCAAGAGCCATGACCTGGTCTCTCCTGTAGCCTAATGTTTGGCTTAATGCTTGAAGAGCAGAAGCCTTGCTCGCGCCTTTTGGCAGAATTTCAAACAAGATATCCTGTGAACGTACAGTGTTAAAATCGGCCTCTAATGCAGCCTCGTTCTGAGCTTGGAAGTCATCAATAGCAGAAGGATCTCCTACGTACATGGCTTGAAAAATAGGAACAAGATTAGGCAGATCCTCTTCTGAGACAAGTGTCGGTTTACTATTAACAATGCCCGCATCCATCGTGACCAGTTCACTGGCTTCAGGTGCGACCACTAGGTAGTGATCCATGTCAAATAAGGTTAGCTGGACGTCTGTATCTTCCGTCAAAACTTGCAAGCGGTGCATGTCCTCAAGGCTCAATTCTTCCTTACCAATGATTTCCCAATTCTGAGTAGACAAGGTTGTACACCCGTTATTGATAATCATATAGTAGTTACCATCAGGAAGTCCAATCTCTTCAAAGATAGGACGTACACCCGCTAAAGGGCGCCCCGTACAGATCACAATGTCATAGCCGGCTTCATGGGCTCGGTGAAGAGCTTCAATATTGCCTTTAGAGAGAGTCTTATCCTCATGCAAAAGAGTTCCGTCCAAGTCAATCGCAATTAATTTAATCATTTGATTTCCTCCAAATCAAGAGGCACAAAGCCATCAATCACTTTTCCAATCACCCCAGGTTCCTCATCTAGTGGAATGATTTGATCACTATATTTCTTATTGAGGGAAACCAGTCGAATACCGTTGGCCTCACGAAATACCCGTTTGATCAACGTTTGCCCGTCAAAATCAATGGCATAAATAGCCCCTGCCTGATCATAATAGGTTTGCTTGATTAACACAACAGCCCCTTTTTCGTATTTAGGCTCGAGGGAATCTGTATGAATCCAAAAAGCCAAATCGTAAGAAATCTTTTGATCAAACCAGACGATATCCGCTTGTTTCTGATTTTGGTAAGCTGCAAAAGAATCATAGACAGAATAAGAGTGGTATTGCTTTTCAATTTTCTGTCTTTCTTTCTGATGGGTCAAGAGACTTTTACCATAAGAAAGAAGATTTTCTTGATTTCCCTCATCGAGCTGTTTGTACAATCTCTCAATCTCTGAATCAATGACCACAAAATCATTTCGTAATCGAGGGTCAATTTCAGCAACTGCTACTTGGAAAAAGGCTGCAATCTTCTCCAAATTTTCAGGAACGGGAAGAGAAGTTCCTTTTACATAACCAGTTAAAGTGCTAGCAGGAATTCCAGTAATACGAGATAATTCGATCTGCTTTTTCCCTTGTTCTTTCAGTAATTCTCGGATCTTTTCCGATATAATCCGTAATGCCTCTTTGTCTTGAGGACTTGCTTTTCCACGACCTCTGGCCAACGTACTCACCTCCTTGTATTTACCTTTTCTATTATAATGAATTAAATCGAAAAAGTAAATAGAAATCCCTGATAAATGTGAAAAAAGATTGATTTGATATAAATCGGATTTTCCGTTGAAATTTCATTTAATTTTCCTTTACTTTTTGAGGGAAAAGGTCTAAGATAAAATCAAAGAATTCATGGAGGTTGTGGTATGATTCGTAGCGTTCAAGTCAAAGATGCAGGTCAAATTCGAGATTTGTGTCACCAAGCATTGGGGTATGATTCGACCCTTGAGAAAGTGGCAGCTCAGATTGATAAATTTAGTCAGCCAGATTTGGGTCACTTTTGCTTTGTTTACGAAGAGGACCAAACAGGCCATATTCTTGGTTATGTGGAATCAGAAGTTTATGAAAGTCTCTATAGTGATGCTGGTCTAAATATTTTGGGTCTTGCGGTTTTTCCATCTGCTCAAGGACGTGGGATCGGTCGCCAATTGATGGAGCGAGTAGAAGATCTTGCTAAAAGCAAGCATTATGCTTTTATCCGTTTAAATTCTGCCTCTCATCGAAAAGAAGCTCATGTCTTTTACGAACGAATAGGCTATGAGGGAAATAAAACGCAGAAGCGATTTTTGAAAATAATGAATTAAGATAGGCAAAGGCCTATCTTTTTTGTTATAATGAAGAGTACGATTAAATTTACTAGGAAGATGATTATGCCAAATTTTGAAGAATTAAAAAAACGACAAGAGAAGATTCGGAACTTCTCGATCATCGCCCATATTGACCATGGAAAGTCAACCTTGGCCGATCGAATTTTAGAAAAAACCGAAACCGTGTCTAGTCGGGAGATGCAAGCCCAACTCTTAGATAGTATGGACCTGGAGCGGGAACGTGGGATTACTATCAAGCTGAATGCTATCGAATTGAACTACACGGCTAAAGATGGGGAAACCTATATCTTCCACTTGATTGACACACCAGGACACGTGGACTTTACCTATGAGGTTTCGCGGTCACTAGCTGCCTGTGAAGGTGCCATTCTCGTAGTGGATGCCGCTCAAGGGATTGAAGCCCAGACCCTAGCCAATGTTTACTTAGCGCTGGACAATGATTTGGAAATCCTGCCAGTCATTAATAAGATTGACTTGCCAGCTGCAGATCCAGAACGGGTGCGCACAGAAGTAGAAGATGTCATCGGGTTGGATGCTAGTGAAGCTGTCCTAGCCTCTGCCAAAGCTGGTATTGGGATTGAAGAGATTTTGGAGCAGATCGTTGAGAAAGTTCCGGCACCGACGGGTGATGTTGAAGCCCCTCTTCAAGCCTTGATCTTTGACTCTGTTTATGATGCCTATCGTGGGGTAATCCTTCAGGTCCGTGTGGTCAATGGAATGGTTAAACCAGGCGATAAGATCCAACTGATGAGCAATGGCAAGACCTTTGATGTCACAGAAGTTGGGATCTTTACTCCTAAAGCAGTTGGACGTGATTTCCTTGCGACTGGAGACGTTGGCTATATTGCGGCCTCTATCAAGACCGTTGCGGATACCCGTGTCGGGGATACGGTGACCCTAGCGACCAATCCAGCAAGTGAGCCACTACATGGATACAAGCAAATGAATCCAATGGTCTTTGCTGGTCTTTACCCGATTGAATCCAACAAATACAATGATCTTCGGGAAGCTTTAGAAAAATTGCAATTGAATGATGCCAGTCTTCAATTTGAGCCCGAAACGTCTCAAGCCCTTGGTTTTGGTTTCCGTTGTGGTTTCTTGGGTCTCCTTCATATGGACGTTATCCAAGAGCGTTTGGAGCGTGAGTTCAACATTGACTTGATCATGACAGCGCCGTCTGTTATTTACAAAGTTAATTTGACAGATGGAGAAGCACTGGATGTCTCAAACCCGTCTGAGTTTCCAGATCCAACCAAGATCGCTTCGATCGAAGAACCGTATGTAAAAGCCCAAATCATGGTGCCGCAAGAGTTTGTCGGGGCTGTCATGGAACTGGCCCAACGCAAACGTGGGGATTTTGTGACCATGGATTACATCGATGAAAATCGGGTTAATGTCATCTATCAAATTCCCCTGGCAGAAATTGTCTTTGATTTTTTTGATAAATTAAAATCCTCTACTCGTGGCTATGCGAGCTTTGACTATGAGTTGTCTGAATACCGTCCTTCTAAATTGGTTAAAATGGATATCCTTCTCAATGGCGATACCGTCGATGCCCTCAGCTTTATCGTTCACAAGGACTTTGCCTATGAACGTGGTAAGTTGATCGTTGAGAAACTCAAGAAAATTATCCCTCGTCAACAGTTTGAAGTGCCTATCCAAGCAGCCATCGGTCATAAGATCGTGGCCCGTACAGATATCAAGGCCCTTCGTAAGAACGTCTTGGCCAAGTGTTATGGTGGGGACATCTCACGGAAACGCAAGCTTCTTGAAAAACAAAAAGCTGGTAAGAAACGGATGAAGGCCATTGGATCCGTAGAAGTACCACAGGAAGCCTTCTTATCTGTCTTGTCAATGGATGAAGAATAACAATTAGAGAGTGGGACAGAAATCGGTAATTCGTTAGAATTCGATTTCGTCGTCCCACCTCCGCACAGTTGAGTAGGGCAGTAAAAGCTGATGAAATCAGCGTAGTAGAGCCCACTCAACCACTGCGTCTTGCTCGACAATCCAAAAACAATAAAGAGGCTAGGACTTTTGTCCCAGCCTCATAATTTTGAGAAATATTAGTAAAATCCATTTGATGTCGAGAAAGAGAATGACAAACAAGTGATTGTCTTGTCTGAAGAGACGAAAGAACGGATAACGGGTGATTTGTTTGAGGGACTTTATCGGAAACGACAGATTGGATTTGGCAAACTCTTCAAGACTATCAAGAAAGAATTAGACTTAGATGATGTCGAAGATGGTAATCTTGTTCAGACTGGAGAGGATAGTCAAGAAGTATCGCGAGGTCAGGAAATTGTAGCCGTTTGGAATTGGCAGAGAAAGAATTATTTTTTACAGTAACTAAGAAATATGTTAGTCAGTTTTATTATTAGGTGTATTTAATTTGCTGTAGTAATTGACAATTACGGCTGATAAGCATCCAAAAAAAATAAGTCCATATACAGTTAAAAAGACGCTAGTAATACGTCCGATTAGAGTAGTAGCTAGTATATCTCCGTAACCTACTGTTGTTGATGTGACAAAAGCATACCATAGTCCATCCCAGTAATTACTTATTTGAGGTTCAACTAATAAAAGTATTCCTCCTGAAATAAAAATAAAACTTACAAAACTTATCAAAAATTGATTAAATCCTGTAACTTTTATAATATGAAATAGAGTATTTAAACGTTTCATTTGGTTCTCCTTTGTTATAGTGTTAATGAAAATTATAGCATAAAAAAGTGTCTAAATATGTATTTTAGACACTTTTTATATTAATTTTTATTATGTTTTCTTGATAGTAAGCCTCTATCGTTACAAGCTCGTTTGTGGTAAGATGAGTATAGGTCATTTATGTTAGTTCCTTTCAGACAAATGTGGTGTTTATCTGAGCCTAACATAGGCTTTTTCTGTCTAGCTTAATTTTACAAATTGGGTTATTTATTCTTCATAAGATTTGAAGGGTTGATCTTTTTTAGGGTATCGTGTCGGTGTGATTGACAGTCCCATCTTGTCTTTTTCGTGTAGCAATTCAATGACTAGGGAAACCATGATCAGTACCATGATGAGTGAAAATGGAAAGGCTACGATAATCAGCGTATTTTGCAAGGCTACTAAGCCCCCTGAAAGAAGTAAGACGATGGCAATAGTCGCAAGGAGTACGCCCCAGAAGATTTTAAGGTTATTCTTTGGTTTGAGATTCCCATCATCAGAGAGCATAGCTAGCACATAGGTCGCAGAGTCTGCTGACGTGATAAAGAAGGTAATGATCAAGATGATGGCAACAACGGAGGCAATAAAACCAAATGGCAGTTGACTGAAGGTTGCAAACAAGGTCTGCTCACTTGGAAACTGTGTTAAATCTACATTTCCAAGTGATTGAACATGCGTTGAAAGTGTTCCAAAGGTAGAAAACCATAAAAAGCTTAATACAGTCGGTGCTAATAAGACGATGGATAGAAATTGTCTGATACTACGTCCTTTAGAAATTCTGGCAATAAAAACTCCCACGAATGGTGACCAAGAAATCCACCAAGCCCAATAGAAAATCGTCCAAGTATTGATCCAGTCACGATTGTATTGACCAAAGGAACCAGCACTGAAACTCATACGGAAGAAATTGGAAATATACAGTCCGATACTATCGGTCAAGGTATTAAAAATCTGGACTGTGGGACCGATGATTATGGTGATGGCGAGTAGTCCAACCGCTAAAATAAGATTGGTGTTTGATAAGATTTTTACCCCTTTTCCAAGACCAGAAAGGGCTGAAATGGTAAAGAGGATGGTTGTGATAATTATGATAATAACTTGCACAAGGGCATTGTTTGGAATACCAAAGAGGTAGTTGAGTCCCCCATTGATTTGGGCTGCCCCAAAACCAAGAGTGGTTGCCACCCCGATAACAGTAGCGACCACTGTAATCGTATCTACGATCTTACCAAGGCTACCGTTTGTTTTTTTACCAAACAAGGGCTTTAAGGTAACCGATAAAAGATATTTCTCTTTTTTTCGGAAACCAAAGTAGGCAAGGGCCAGGGCGATTAAAGCATATATTGCCCAGGCATGGATGCCCCAGTGAAAGAAAGTGTAACGGAAAGCATCGGCTAAGGCTTCCTGCGACCCTGGGGTAGCTCGTACCGTTGAAATGGCATAATGGGATAAGGGCTCTGCGGCACCGTAGAAGACAAGGCCGATTCCCATTCCAGCAGAAAATATCATGGCAATCCAAGAGATAGTAGAGTGTTCAGGCACCGAATTGGGTTCCCCCAGTTTGATTTGCCCAACGGGACTAACCAGGAAAAAGCCACAAAGTAGAACGATTGACGTGACCAGTAATAAGTAAAACCAGCCAAGTTTATCTGAAATAACTTCCCTTAGTTGTTCTGACCAAACTTGGTAGCCGTCAGGCATAACAATACCAAGAAGGACCAGGATAGCCAGTAGCACAAAAGAGGTTTTTAAGACCGGCGTTAAATTTTTAGTTGACATAAAATCTCCTTTCATTCTCTACCATTATATCAAAAATGATAATAACTTAAAAATGAGGGGAGATTAGATAACACCCAGCTAGTTATAATTTTTAGTTGATTAACTAGAGACGTTTAAGAACCTAAATTGTCAAATTAAGTTAGACTTTTCAAGTAACTCAGAAAAACTTGGTAGGGTGATTGATAATTCAATGATTTCCTAGGAATTCTATTTCTTGAGAGTGGGACAGAAATCGGTAATTCGTTAGAATTCGATTTCGTCGTCCCACCTCCGCACAGTTGAGTAGGGCTGTAAAAGCTGATGAAATCAGCGTAGTAGAGCCCACTCAACCACTGCGTCTTGCTCGACAATCCAAAAACAATTGAGAGGCTAGGACTTTTGTCCCAGCCTTTTGTTTTATGTTCAAAAGAAATAGACTGAATTAGAAAGGTTGGATCAGATGTGACACTTATCCTATTTTAAAATACCCACTTTCATGGTAGACTAGAAGAAAGAAAACGTTCTCAAGGAGGTTGAGCATGAAACACAAATTATTGACCGCATCACTAACGATTCTTTCTACCTGCACACTAATGGCTTGTAGTCACACCACTCAAAAAGACACAGCAGCTTCTTCTACAAAAGAAAGTAGCAGTAAAGTCGAAAAGCAAACAAGCAGCTCTTCGTCAAAGGATACTTCTTCTACAAAGAAAACCACTTCCAGTCAAGAAACCAAGCGGATTGGAAATGCAGATTATGGTTACATCGATATTCCAAGTAAATGGATCAAGTTCACGGATATCGATGGGACAGAAGCTGTCCAATATACAGATGGCAGTGGCTATAATATTGTCACCTTGAACAGCTTTACTAAAGAAAAGGCCAAAGTTCCTGCGGATATCGAGTTTAATGCTGAATTTCTAGCCAAGAAACTGGCTGTAATGTGGCAAGATAACCAGGATGTTGGGAAGATGACGGGAGCTCGTACTAAAGTCTCAGGTCTGGACGCCTACCAGCTTCAAATTGTCATGAAATCCGGTCAATACTTGATTACTTGGATTTTCCAGAAGGGTGAAAAAGTTTATACCATTTCTTTTGAAGGGGATGCAGAAACCTTGAAAACCTTAATCCCATACATCGAAAACACTTGGAGCCTAGACGGAACAGGTGCTGTAACGGATTAATCAAGTGAGATAGATCTCAGGATCTATCTTTTTTTAGAGTCTTTGTGGTATAATGCTTCTATTGTTTAGAAGAGGAAATAGAGGATGACACAGGAAATTGATATTGAAAAATACCATCAGTTAGCTCTCCAAAAGCAAAAGGAGCACCGCAAGGTATTGGCGAATCTCAAGAAGAAGCCGCCTAAGAATTTAGATAAAATAGCGCAAGAAATCCACGATGAAGTTTTCCAAGAAATCGATTGTACCGCTTGTGCCAATTGCTGTAAGACCTTAGGGCCCGATTTTAAGGAAGCGGATATCACGCGGATTGCCAAGTATTTCAAGATGAAACTTCCTGCCTTTGAGGCAGAATTTCTTCAAGTTGACGAAGATGGGGACAAGGTTTTTAAATCCATGCCTTGCCCCTTTCTTGGTGGGGACAATCTCTGTTCCATCTATGATGTTCGTCCAAAAGCTTGTCGGGAATTCCCTCACACAGATCGCAAGAAGATTTATCAGATCAACCATCTGACCATCAAGAATACCCTCACTTGCCCAGCAGCTTATTTATTTGTAGAAAAATTGAAGGATCGTTTGTAATGGCATATAGATTTTTACTTTTTGATTTGGACCATACTTTGTTGGACTTTGAATCTGCTGAAGAAACAGCCTTGACGCAGATGTTAGAAGACATGAATTTTCCAGATGTACAGGCCTTTAAGGATTACTACAAACCCATGAACCAAGGACTCTGGAAGGATTTGGAGCAAAAGAAATTAACCAAGCAAGAGCTCGTGGATAGTCGGTTTGCGATTGGGTTTGCCCACTTTGGGATCACGGTTGATGGGGCTGAGATGGCTCTTCGCTACCAAGATTACATCAGTCTTCAAGGGCAGTCTTTCCCAGGTGCGGAGGACTTACTGGCTCGACTTGAAAAAGCAGGTTACCAGCTTTATGGTGCAACGAACGGAGTGACCGCCATTCAAGAAGGTCGCTTGGCTCATTCTACAATTGCTTCTTATTTCAAAGAGGTCTTTATCTCTGAACAGCTTCATACTCAGAAACCAGAACCTGCATTTTTTGACAAAGTTGGCCAACTGATTCCAGGTTTCAGCAAGGAAGAGACCCTCATGATCGGTGATTCCTTGACGGCAGATATCGCAGGAGGAAATGCTGCGGGGATCGATACCGTCTGGTATAACCCTGATCATAAGGCAAATACCAGCCAAGTAGTGCCGACTTATGTTGTTTCTGAGTATCAAGAGTTACTGGCTATCCTTAAGTAAAGATTTATTTCAAACTAGCTCTCGGGCTAGTTTTTTGTTATTATGGATAAATGAATATATTTAAGACAATACCATTCAACATTAAAAAATGGTTTCTCTATCTGCTTCTTGCATTCTTCATAGCGGTCACACTCTTGACTTGTCTTTTCTTCTTTCTTATCGATCAAGAAGAAAAGAAAATCCAACAGCAAATTTCTGGCTTTTATCAGGAAGCGGGATTTAAAGGAGACCTACATTTTAAAGAAGCTGAATTCCATGGTCTGTCGACCAAATATGCCTATAGCTATCAAGAAAGAGTTGAGGGTAAGACGGTTCAGTTTGATTTTCTTTATGCAAGCCTCCTATCCAAAGAAGAAATTGGGAAAAATTATGACACGGCTGAAGAACTGGCTCAACATTACAACAGTTGGTTAGTAGCTCCGTTCTTCGAAAGAGCCTTTACGGAATCTCAAGGATTTCAACAATTAAAGCAAGAGATAAAAGAACGATTTCATCAACAAGGCCTCGAGGTAAGCGAGATTCGTCTCCAGTTACCAAACCAAAATCCCGATTTTGAAGATCAGTTAGCAAAAGACTTACTGGCTGCTGAAAAAGCTGGAGAAACGGATCTTCGAGGAATTCTGACTTTAAATTATGCTACCTACCGCCAAATTAAGGGATTTTCTTTTACCATTACAGTGACTTCCCTCGCCAAAGAATTTGAAGGGAAGTACTTGGATGTATCCGGTCTTCCCCCTGGGAACTATGTGATTGAATCGGATTCCAAAAATGAAGGATCTTATTACTTTGAGATCGATTAAAAAATTTTTTAAGAGTGTCAAGTTTTTTTCTTGACAGGTCTATAAAATGTGTTATAATAGATCATGTGCTAAATAGCTTGTCTATTTCACCGAAAATTAAAATATAGAAAAGAGACTTATAAAAATGGCAGTTAAAATTCGTTTGACTCGTATGGGTTCTAAGAAAAAACCTTACTACCGTATCAACGTAGCAGATTCACGTTCACCACGTGATGGACGTTTCATCGAAACAGTTGGAACTTACAATCCACTTGTTGAAGAAAACCAAGTAACTTTGAAAGAAGACCGCGTTCTTGCATGGTTGGCTGATGGAGCTCAACCTTCAGATACAGTTCGCAACATCCTTTCAAAAGCTGGTGTGATGAAGAAATTCCACGATTCTAAATTCTCAAAATAATTTTTTAAGTAGGTTGATGTATGGATACGATTGAAAATCTCATTATTGCAATTGTGAAACCCTTGATTTCACAACCGGATGCCTTAACCATCAAGATCGAAGATACTCCTGAATTCTTGGAGTACCACCTTGACCTTGATCCTAGCGATGTTGGTCGTGTAATCGGTCGGAAAGGTCGCACCATTTCTGCGATAAGAACGATTGTCTATTCTGTCCCAACTGAAGATAAAAAAGTAAGAATCGTTATTGACGAAAAATAAGAAAAGCGGGACAAGGTCTCGCTTTTTTTGCAAGGAGAAGGAATGATAGATTTAACAGTTAGACAACTAGAGGAATACTTACTTGATCATTACCAACAATCTAGAACAGAAGAAGGACTTTTTATCAAACTAGTGGAAGAAGTTGGAGAAGTCGCTGAGGTTTTAAATGGACGTTCAGGTAGAAAAGAGGGGGTTCAAGACTCGAATGAGGAACTTGCCAAAGAACTGGCTGATATCATTCACTACACCGTCGCAATCGCAGCTATTAATCATATTGACCTTACCAAGACTATCTTTGAGAAAGACAAAATTGCAGCCATTAAGTACCAACATGAACGAGATTTAGAAGGCTTTCTGAAGGGCTACGAGAGTTGATATCCTCTTCCTCCAATTTGAGAAAATCCTCTGAACGTGATAAAATATAACCTAAGAATGTTAAGTGAATGGTTGTTTAGAAAAGGTTGTTTTGATATGAACCGATTTGAAGTAACTACAAAGATTGGTTGTCTCTCTGTTACTTATAAAAAGAAAAATAAAGTCCTAGTTTGCTTAAATGGTGCTGGTTTGATACCAAGTTATGAAAATTTCCTACCAATACTTGAAAAACTTCCTTCCTCAATAGGTTACTTAACGATTGATTTTCCGAATACAGGTAGGAGTCCGATTCATAGTCAATCAGGAATTCATTTGGATAATCTTGTTGAAGCGGTATACGAAATCCTGAAAGGATTGGAAATTTCCAATTATATACTTTGTGTTCATAGTTTAAGTGGTGTTTTGGCTTTAAAGTTAATGAGTAAACCAATTAAGTGTCAAGCTTTGATAGCAATTGAACCAACAACAAAAAATATAATGTTTGCTGATTTTTCAAAAAATCCTTATCCAGAAATGGAAGAGCAAATGAGGATGATTGAAGAATGTGGTCCGGAAAATTATTTTAAGGGACTAACTCAAGCAACATTTGAACCTGAAACTGATAGACTGATTTGGGAATTGATGGAAGAAAAGGGCTTAGAATTGGAAAAGCAAGTTCCTGGGTTTCAGATATCAGTAAATATTACCGCTGAAGATTTTGATAGTTTGTCCTTAGCAGATAATATTCCTGTTTTCGTATTTTGTCAGGCGTACAGAGAAAAAGAGTACAGAAATTCAGAATATTGGAATTCAAATACGAAACTCATTCTAGGTGGAAACCACCACTATCTACACTGGTCAGAATCGGAAAAAATTGCAGCTCTTATTAGAAAACTGTAGAAATAAATTAACTAAAAGAGGAATGTAAAGAATAAAATGAATTATTTTAACGTTGGGAAAATTGTCAATACCCAAGGCTTACAAGGAGAGATGCGGGTCTTGTCTGTGACGGACTTTGCGGAAGAGCGCTTTAAAAAAGGAGCAGAGTTAGCCCTTTTTGATGAGAAGGATCAGTTTGTCCAAACGGTGACCATTGCCAGTCACCGTAAGCACAAGAACTTTGATATCATCAAGTTTAAGGATATGTACCATATCAATGTCATCGAAAAGTTCAAGGGTTATAGCCTCAAGGTTGCAGAAGAAGACTTGACGGATTTGGACGAAGGTGAGTTTTATTACCACGAGATCATTGGCCTTGATGTTTATGAAAATGACCAACTCATTGGTCAGATCAAGGAGATCCTTCAACCAGGTGCCAATGATGTCTGGGTCGTTAAGCGTAAAGGGAAACGAGACCTTCTCTTGCCTTATATCCCACCAGTGGTCCTCAATATTGATATCCCAGGAAACCGGGTGGATGTAGACATCTTGGAAGGGTTAGACGATGAAGATTGATATTTTAACCCTCTTTCCAGAGATGTTTTCACCCCTGGAGCACTCCATCGTCGGGAAGGCGCGTGAAAAGGGACTTCTCGAGATCAACTACCATAATTTCCGTGAAAATGCTGAGAAGGCGCGGCACGTCGATGATGAGCCCTATGGTGGCGGCCAAGGGATGCTCTTACGTGCGCAGCCAATCTTCGATGCCTTTGATGCCATTGAGAAAAAGAATCCGCGAGTGATCTTACTGGACCCTGCTGGACGGACTTTTGACCAAGCCTATGCTGAAGAATTAGCTCAGGAAGAAGAATTGATCTTTATCTGTGGCCATTATGAGGGCTACGATGAGCGGATCAAGACCTTGGTAACGGATGAGATTTCGCTGGGGGATTATGTCCTGACAGGTGGGGAACTTGCTGCTATGACCATGATTGATGCGACAGTCCGCTTGATTCCAGAAGTGATTGGAAAAGAGTCCAGTCACCAGGATGACAGTTTCTCGTCTGGTCTTCTGGAATATCCTCAATACACACGGCCTTATGAATACAGAGGAATGACAGTTCCCGATGTCCTCATGAGTGGCCACCATGAAAATATCCGTCAATGGCGTCTCTATCAGAGTTTGAAAAAGACCTTAGAACGTCGTCCAGACTTGCTAGAAAACTATGAGTTGACAGCAGAAGAAGAAAAATTGTTGGAACAAATTAAACAAGAAGATTAACAGCGTTAGCTGTTTTTCTTTTGCCTCAAAAATTTATGAAAAAAACTTTTTAAACCTACTAGTTATTGGTAACAAAATGTGGTATGCTAGGGGGTAGAGAAACTTCAAGAAAATGAACAAGTTTTGGGGGTGAGTTTAATGGGAAAGAAATTAGGAAAATCGGTTTTCACGACTGGGGTTGCTGCGACAACGGTACTGTCTGGAATGTTTCATCATAAGGCTAGTGCGGAAGAGGTCAAGCAAAATGAAAATGCAGAAACTAACAGTACGGAAGTAGTCGAAAAACCAATTACAGTTGATGAGTTGAAGCAAATTACAGCTCAAAAAGGGCAAGTGGTGAAAGATGTCCACTACCAAGAGCAAAAAGTGATCGATGCTCAAACGGAAGTCAAGGCCGCTGGACAAGAGTTGGAAGAAAAGAAAGCTGAAGTGACGGATGCCGAAAACCTGATCGCAACGACTTCGAATGCACAAATTCAGAACGCAGAAAATGACGTTAAGGTGGCGCAAGCCTATGTGACCATCGAAGAAAATAAGGTTCGAGAGGCGGAAGCTGCACATGATCAAGTTGTAGAGGCTGTTCGTCAACAGGAAAATCAGGTTACAGCTCAGGAATCTTTGGTCGATGTAGCACAAAATGAATTGAACCAAGCCAAAGCGCCAATTTCTAATGATGAGAATGTGCTAAACCAGGCCTTGTTGGAGCAAAGCCAAGTCGAGCAAAGTATTCGAGAATCTCAGAGTTATCTCGCGACCTTGCAAGCGAGTCAGCAGAATGGGGCTGACACAGTGGCTCAAATTGAGAGCGATATTCAACTGGCTCAAACGCGTCTGACAGATTTGAAAGCGGTCATCGCAACCAAGGAAGCAGAATTGGCAGCCTTAGAACAAGCAGCGGCTAATAGCCCAGTTCAACTGAGTCAAGCAACCTACGAAGGCTACTTGCAACACTTGGCTGACAATGGCAATGAAGCTGCAGCAAGTGCTTTAGCCCTTTACAAGCGTGGTCGTGAAGAAGATGGCTTGACGGTTGGAGAGTCTGGATCCTTGCAAGCCAATCTTCGAGCTCTTGAAATTGCGGATGCCATTAATAGCTATCGTCGCAATGCAGGTTTGCCTGAATTGGAGCTGGATCCTTATTCCCTTCCTGCCAGTCAAGTTCAGTTAGAATACTTCAAAAAGGCTAACTGGCATATGTTTAAGTATTTGCCAAACGAAAACATTGCTTATGGTTTCTCACCTGCTGGTGCAGTAGACTTTTGGTACAATGAAAAAGCGGCTTACCAAGAAGTAGCAACTCAATATGGTCTACCGACAGACGAAACACAAATCGATGCCAATGACATCTATATGAAGATTGGGGATGAGGCCTTTGCTAAGGTTGGTCACTACCTCCAAATGGTAGACAACAAAGCAACGGCATTATCAGTGGCTTATGACCCAAGTAATGCCATGTCAGAAGCGGCTTTCTTACACAGTCCAGTTACCTCAGCAGTGTCAACCAATGCACTTGCTTACCAATTGCGTCAGGGAGCTGGTGCTACAACGACAAGATCAGATGTCAAAGCAAAATCTGATGAAGTCGCTAACCTCAAGCTGGACAAGGCCAATCAAGAGTCCCAAATCATTATCTTGCAAGGCAAATTAGAAGATGCCCGCCATACTAATTCAAATGTAGAAGTAGAGATGGCCAATGTGCAAAAGACCATCCAAAACTACAAAATTCTTCTTGTCAGCAAGGATCATGCAGTTGAAAAAGCAAAAGCGACTCTTGATGTATCTCGAGGTCGGATTGAAGCAGCTATCCAACCAAAAGAAGCAGCGCTTCAAAAAGCGAAAGATTTGTTAGCAGCTGCGCGTGAGAAATTAGATCTTTTAAAAGCAGAAGAAGCAGAAAAAGCCCAAGTCGTTCAAGAAGCGCATGAGGGCTTGAAGGCAGCGCAAGAACGCTTGGTTGCTGCTGAAAAACGTCTTTCTGACTTTAAAAATGCTCCAGAATTATTGGTCAAAGCCCAATCAGTTTTATCAGCTGCGGTGGCTAATTTAGAGAATAAAAAAGAAAAATTGGAAGCAGAATTCACAACCCTTCAATCTTATCAAAGTGTCGTGGAACTGTTGAATTCCCAATATGAAGATCTAGCCTCACGGATAGATCCAGCTATTTTAGAAGCAGCAGATATGCCAATGAATATCCGCTCAAGCAATCCAACAACTTTCTCGGATAGACCAACGGTTCTTCCAACAACTACCAATAGTCCACAAGTGCAAGCACCAAAAGCTACTCCAGCTCCAAAACAAGAAGCCAAAGTAGAAGAGATCAAACCTAAAAAAGAAAACAGCCAAGCTGTGGCAAGTGCAGATTCTTCTAAATATGCAGTAGCAACAACAGGTGTTGCCGTCGGGCTACTTGCTGGATTGTTTGGTTTCAAGAAAAAGAAACAATCTTCAAAAAAAGATTAAGACATACCGAAGATAGAGTGGATGCTTAGACACTTTATTGCTTAAACTCTTCAAAGAGGATATATGAGGGTGGGAAAAGAACTCTTTTAACAAAATGAGTTCTTTCCTGCTCTTTTTTTATACACTTTTAGAATCTTTGAAAGAAAATGATAGAAATTGATAAAAAGTGTTGACATTTTTTGGAGATGGAGTATAATAGTCTTTGTAATCGATTGCAAAAGGAGGAGAAATGCTTAAGTCTGAACGAAAACAATTCATCCTCGAGAAGGTACTCAAGGAAAAATTTGTTTCCTTAGAAACCCTTGTACAAGAGCTGGGGACGTCTGAATCAACGGTTCGACGTGACTTGGATGAATTAGAAGCTGAAAGTAAACTTCGCCGGGTTCACGGCGGTGCGGAAAGCCTGCATTTTCTTCAAGAGGAAGAAAGTAATAAAGAAAAATCTATCAAAAACATTCAAGTTAAGTCAAAAATTGCGGTAAAAGCAGCGGAGTTGATCAAAGATCATGATGTCATCTTTATCGATGCTGGGACGACTAATGAACTCTTGGTACAAGAAATTGTCAATCCAACGGTAACTGTGGTGACCAATTCGATTCACCATGCGACCAAGTTGGTCGAGCGAAATGTTCCGACGGTCATCATCGGTGGGAAGGTAAAATCTTCTACAGATGCTAGTATCGGAGGGATCGCGCTCAATCAAATCGGTCAGTTGAATTTTGACAAGGCCTTTCTTGGAATGAATGGAATCGATGATGAATTTTACAGCACTCCAGACCTGGAAGAAGGATCTGTCAAGCGTGCTATTATCGAAAATGCAAAAAAAACCTATATCCTAGCGGATGATTCAAAAATTGGGGTGACGTCTTTTGTCAAAGTGGCTCCGATCAAGCGAGCCATGATTATCACCAATCAATGTGAACCGCAACGATTAAAGGTTTTAAAAGAAAAAACGGAGGTTATAGAGGTTTGATTTATACAGTTACACTGAATCCAGCAATTGACTATATTGTCCGTCTCGATCATGTAGAGACCGGAGCGGTCAATCGGATGGCTTCAGAAGATAAATTCGCCGGTGGTAAAGGGATCAATGTCAGTCGTGTTTTGAAGCGTCTCGATATCGAGAACACAGCGACTGGATTTATCGGTGGTTTCACCGGACGTTTCATTGAAGACGTACTGACCAGCGAAGACATTTCCACCAACTTTGTGACAGTGGACCAAGATACACGGATCAATGTCAAGATCAAGGCTGATGAGGAAACAGAAATCAATGGGAATGGTCCAGAAGTGACGGAAGCTCAGTTGCAAGAATTGCTCAATATCTTATCGAGCTTAACAGCGGATGATGTGGTAGTCTTTGCAGGGTCTGCTCCATCTTCACTTGGAAATACCGTTTACAAACAATTGATCGCAGCAACTCGTGCGACAGGTGCGCAAGTGGTTTGCGACTTTGAAGGGCAAACCTTGATTGATTCCTTGGAGTTCAATCCCCAATTGGTCAAACCAAACAACCATGAATTGGGAGATATTTTTGGCGTTACCTTGACGGAATTGCCAGAAATTGAACGCTATGCTAAAGAAATCTTGGCCAAGAGTGCACAAAATGTCATTATTTCCATGGCGGGTGATGGTGCTCTCCTCGTCAGTCCAAGCGGAACTTACTTCGCAAAACCAATCAAGGGTCAAGTGAAGAACTCTGTAGGGGCTGGAGATTCCATGGTTGCTGGCTTCACTGGGAAGCTCGCAACGACGGGAGACGTCATCGAAGCCTTCAAATGGGGCGTGGCTTGTGGAACAGCAACCACCTTCTCAGATGATTTGGCGACAGCTGACTATATAAAAGAAACTTATGAAAAAGTAGAGGTAGAAAAACTATGAAAATTCAAGACGTTTTAAATAAAAACGTGATGTTGTTTGACCTTCAGGCAACAGATAAAGAGGGCGTGATCAATGAGATGGTCCAATCGCTCGTTGACAATGGTGTGGTGACAGATTTTGACACCTTCAAGGCTGGAATCATGAACCGTGAAGCACAAACTTCAACTGGTTTGGGTGACGGAATTGCTATGCCCCACAGCAAAAACGAAGCAGTCAAAGAAGCAACAGTTTTGTTTGCAAAATCAAACAAGGGTGTGGACTATGCATCACTTGATGGCCAACCAACAGACTTGTTCTTCATGATCGCAGCTCCAGAAGGAGCCAACGACACTCACTTGGCAGCCCTTGCTGAATTGTCTAAGTACTTGATGAAACCAGGTTTTGCAGACAAACTTCGCCAAGCAAGCACTCCTGATCAAGTGATCGCAGCCTTTGATGCAGAAGAGCAAGAAGCTGCAGCTGAAGAAGCGAAAAAAGCAGAAGCGGTCAAAGAAGCAGCTTCATCTGACAAACCACTCATCGTTGCTGTCACAGCATGTACAACAGGGATCGCTCACACTTACATGGCAGAAGAAGCCCTCATCAAAAAAGGGGAAGAAATGGGTGTTACGGTCCGCGTTGAAACTAACGGTGCATCTGGTGTCGGTAACCGCTTGACAGCTGAAGAAATCGCAAAAGCTGAAGGGGTCATCATTGCAGCTGATAAAGCAGTTGAAACCGCTCGTTTCGATGGCAAAAAATTGATCTCTAAACCAGTCGCAGCCGGTATCCGTCAGACAGAAGAATTGATCCAAACCATCTTGGATGGCAAAGCAGATGTTTTCCACGCTGAAAATGCTGCACAAGCTAGCACTAGCCAAGAAAAATTGAGCTTAGGTGGAGCCTTCTACAAACACTTGATGAGTGGGGTTTCTCAAATGCTTCCATTCGTTATCGGTGGTGGTATCTTGATCGCCCTTGCCTTCTTGATTGACCAAGTTCTTGGTGTGCCTCAAGATCAATTGTCTAGTCTTGGTTCTTATCATGTATTAGCAGCACAATTTAAAACAATTGGTGGAGTAGCCTTTGGCTTCATGCTTCCTGTACTTGCAGGTTACATTGGATTCTCAATCGCTGAAAAACCTGGTTTTGTAGCAGGGTTTATCGCTGGATCTATTGCTAGCTCAGGTTCAGCATTTGGAAATATCGCCTACGGTGCTGCTAAAGGTGAATTACCAGCAGCCGTATCATCAGGTTTCCTTGGAGCTTTGGTAGGTGGTTTCCTAGCAGGTGGAGTGATTCTAGTTCTTCGTAAAGCTCTTGCAGGTCTTCCACGTTCACTCGATGGTATCCGCTCTATCCTTCTCTTGCCATTACTTGGTGTTGGTTTGACAGGATTCTTGATGTTCCTCATCAATATTCCAATGGCTGCTATCAATACTGGTCTTAACAACTTCCTTTCAAGCTTGTCAGGAAGCTCAGCTGTCCTTCTTGGACTTCTCGTCGGCGGTATGATGGCTGTCGATATGGGTGGACCAGTTAACAAAGCCGCTTATGTCTTCGCTACAGGTACACTTGCTGAATCTGTTGCTTCAGGTGGTTCTATTGTTATGGCAGCTGTTATGGCAGCTGGTATGGTTCCTCCATTGGCAGTATTTGTAGCAACTGTATTGTTTAAAGATAAATTTACACAAGAAGAACGCGATTCTGGTTTGACAAACATTGTCATGGGTCTTTCCTTCATCACAGAAGGTGCCATTCCATTTGGTGCAGCTGACCCAGCTCGTGCCATCCCAAGCTTCATCGCAGGTTCAGCATTGACAGGTGCCCTTGTTGGTCTTGCAGGCTTGAAACTCATGGCTCCTCACGGAGGAATCTTCGTTATCGCCCTTACATCAAATCCACTTCTTTACATCTTGTTCGTATTGATCGGTGCAGTTGTAAGTGGTATCTTGTTCGGATTGCTTCGCAAACCTAAAAACTAAATATGATTAAAAGGTTGGGAATGCCCAACCTTTTCTTTTTGTGCTAGTGAAAAAATCACCTCATTCGGCGTTGGTATCTTGAGCTGAATTATGATATAATAAGCCTAACGCATATTTTTAGGAGAATAAAAATGGATATTCAACGTGAAAAAGAATTTGTCAGCCAATACCACTATGATGCCCGTAATTTTGAGTGGGAAAAAGAAAATGGCATCCCTGAAACAAAAGTAGATGTAAACTTTCAATTGATCAATCGTGATCAAGAACAAAACACGACTTCTTTGATTGTCATCTTAAGCTACATGATCGTTTTTGACGGTTTTGTGATCAGCGGAACCATCACTCAAATCAACCACTTGTTTGGTCGTTATGTCAATGAACCAAGCGAATTCAGCAAAGACGAAGTGGAAGAATTGGCTCGCCCTTGCTTGAATATGCTCAACCGTTTGACTTATGAAGTCACAGAAATTGCCCTCGATTTACCGGGTATTAATTTGGAGTTTTAATCAATGAAATTAGCAGTGATCACGGATTCGTCTGCCTATTTACCGCAAGACGTGCTCCATCACGATGACTTATTTATTTTAGAGATCCCGATCTATATCGATGGGGAGTCTTATGTTGAAGGGAAGAACCTGACACACGATGAGTTCTACCAAAAGATGGCTGCGTCTAAGGAATTGCCAAAGACTAGCCAGCCGAGTGTGGCAGAGTTAGAAGAGGTCTTATCTGGTTTGACAGCTAAGGGCTATACGCATGCTATCGGTCTTTTCTTGTCATCTGGTATTTCTGGTTTCTACCAAAATATCCAATATTTGAAGGACGAATTTGAAGGCTTGACCGTCGAATTTCCGGACTCAAAAATCACCAGTGCTCCTCTAGGGATGATGGTAGAAGACTGCTTGAAATGGGCTGGTGAAGGCCGTTCTTTCGACGAGATTGTTGCCAATGTCCAACACCAGATTGATGGTACCTCCGCCTATATCATGGTGGATGATTTGAACCACTTGGTCAAAGGTGGTCGTCTGTCAAATGGGGCTGCCATTCTTGGGAACCTCTTAAGCATCAAGCCTATTCTTCATTTTAATGATGAAGGCGTGATTGAGGTCTTTGAGAAAGTCCGGACGGAAAAGAAAGCCATGAAACGCTTGGTAGAGATTGTTGTATCAGATATCGCAGATGGTCATTACCAAGTCTTTGTCATCCATGCCAATGTCCCTGAAAAAGCAGAAGCACTTCGCCAACTGCTCATTGAAGAAGGAGTGGAAGGTGATATTCCTTTTGCTACCTTTGGAGGGGTGATTGGGACGCACTTAGGTGACCATAGCTTAGCAGTTGGGTATATCCCTATCGTTTAAGGAGAATTCTATGTCAATTAAAGTCATTATCGCAGGTTTCAAGGGAAGAATGGGACAAGCAGCCTACCAGATGGTTTCTGAAGATCCTGAGCTAGAATTAGCTGGCTTGATCGATCCGTTCACAGATGAGACTGACGTCGCAGGGGTCCCTGTCTTTAACCGCAAAGAAGATGTCGTAGGTCTAAAGGCAGATGTTTGGGTGGATTTTACCATGCCAAAGGTTGCTTACGAGAATACTCGCTTTGCAATTGAAAATGGCTTTGCTCCTGTTGTAGGGACAACTGGCTTTACGCCTGAGCAGATTCAGGAATTGACAGACCTTTCTCGTCAAAAGAGCTTGGGGGGCTTGATTGCTCCGAACTTTGCTATTGGAGCTGTGCTCTTGATGCAATTTGCAGCGCAAGCTGCCAAGTATTTCCCAAATGTGGAAATCATCGAATTGCACCATGATAAGAAGAAAGATGCACCGAGTGGAACAGCGATTAAGACAGCTGAGCTGATCTCTGAGAAGCGCGAGAAAATCCAGCAAGGTGCAGCAGATGAAGAAGAGTTGATGCCTGGAGCAAGAGGCGCAGATTTTGAAGGGATGCGCATCCATTCGGTTCGATTGCCTGGCCTAGTGGCTCACCAAGAGGTGATTTTTGGTAGCCAAGGCGAAGGGGTGACTCTCCGTCATGATTCCTATGATCGTGTTTCCTTCATGACAGGAGTAAATCTAGGGATTAAAGAAGTTGTCAAGCGTCATGAGCTTGTCTATGGTTTGGAACACTTACTATGAGATTAAAAAAGATGCCTTCTGAGTTTCAGGAGGCTTTACCAATATTAGAGAAGATTAAAGCAGCTGGTTTTGAGGCCTATTTTGTGGGAGGATCTGTCCGAGATGCTCTCTTAGATCGTCCGATTCACGATGTCGATATCGCTTCCTCCTCTTATCCAGAGGAAACCAAGGCGATTTTTGATCGAACAGTAGATATCGGTATCGAACACGGGACCGTCTTGGTTCTTGAAAATGGTCAAGAATATGAAATTACGACCTTCCGGACGGAGGATGTCTATGTCGATTATCGCCGTCCAAGCTCCGTGTCTTTTGTCCGCTCACTAGAAGAAGACTTGAAGCGCCGTGATTTCACCGTCAATGCCTTTGCCTTAAATGAAAAAGGAGAGATTGTTGACCTCTTTCATGGGTTAGCAGATTTAGAAAACAAGGTCCTTCGGGCGGTTGGGCTTCCTCATGAACGGTTTAACGAAGATGCGCTCCGCATCATGCGAGGCTTTCGTTTTCAGGCCAGTCTTGGCTTTGAATTAGAAGAGGCAACCTTTGACGCTATGAAGGAGTGTGCTCCTTTGCTAGAGAAGATCTCTGTTGAGCGCACTTTCATCGAGTTTGATAAGCTCTTACTTTCTCCATACTGGAGGCAAGGCTTGGAGGCCATGCTTGCAAGCGAAGCCTTTCACTATCTACCAGAAATGAAGGATCGCAAAGAAGCACTTGAGCGTTTGTTTGACATAGAGCTTGAATTTACCTTTTCAACTTCTGAGCAAGCTTGGGCTGCTCTGGTTTTAGCACTAGACATCCAAGACATTCCAAAATTCTTTAAGAAATGGAAGACCTCAAGAGACTTTGCCAAGACGGTGGAGCAGATCGTGGAGATTCTTAAGCTTAGAGAAAAAGGAAGTCTAGACAAGCGTGCTTGCTACAAGTATGAGAAGCGCTTGTTGCTAGTGGCTGAAGAGCTTCGTGAAGCGTATGCCTTGAGTGTGGATTATTTGGCCATTGAGCGCGTCTATGATAGCTTGACCATTCATGATAAGCATGAAGTGGTGGTCAATGGCGGTATGCTGATCAAAGAATATGGTTTTCAACCAGGTCCAGCCTTGGGAGACATTTTGACAAAGATAGAATATGCCATTGTCGATGGGGAACTGGCTAATGAGAAAGAGACCATCATCGCCTATATCCAGCAAGCAAAAGAGGAGGAAAAATGAGCGATTTTATTGTCGATAAATTAACCAAATCTGTCGGAGATAAGACCGTCTTTCGTGAGATTTCCTTTATCATTCATGACTTGGATCGGATCGGATTGATCGGGGTCAATGGTACCGGGAAAACCACGCTGTTAGATGTATTGTCGGGTCGCTCTGGCTTTGATGGAGATGTGAGTCCTTTTTCTGCAAAGAGTGATTATACGATTGGTTATTTGACTCAGGAACCAGACTTTGATGATCAAAAGACGGTTCTGGATACGGTGCTATCTAGTGATTTGCGCGAAATGCAACTGATTCGCGACTATGAGTTCTTGATGGCGGATTACCGAGAAGAGAACCAAGCACGTCTTGAAAAGGTCATGGCGGAGATGGATTCGCTCAATGCTTGGGAAATCGAGAGTCAGGTCAAGACCGTCCTTTCAAAACTTGGGATTGAAGATTTGAATGCCAAAGTTGGGGATCTATCTGGGGGCTTACGTCGTCGGGTGCAACTGGCACAGGTTTTGCTGTCTCACCACGACCTGCTTTTACTAGATGAGCCGACCAACCACCTAGACATTGATACCATCGAATGGTTGACCAATTTCTTAAAGAACTCTAAGAAAACTGTGCTTTTCATTACTCACGATCGCTATTTCTTGGATAATATCTCGACGCGGATCTTTGAGCTGGATCGAGGTGGCTTGATCGAGTATCAGGGCAACTACCAGGATTATGTCCGCTTAAAGGCTGAGCAAGACGAGCGTGATGCCGCCCTTCTTCATAAGAAGCAGCAACTCTATAAGCAAGAGTTGACCTGGATGCGACGTCAACCTCAGGCGCGTGCGACCAAGCAACAGGCACGGATCAATCGATTCCATGATCTCAAGCAAGACTTGTCTGGTCAAAGCAACCAGACGGATTTGGAGATGAACTTTGAGACCAGCCGAATCGGAAAGAAAGTCATCGAGTTTAAAGATGTGAGTTTTGCTTTTGAAAACAAGCCGATTTTAAAGAACTTTAACCTCTTGGTGCAAAACAAAGACCGCATTGGGATCGTCGGGGATAATGGCGTCGGCAAGTCCACCCTACTTAATCTGATCGCTGAGCGACTCCAGCCTCAGTCTGGGCAAGTCATTATCGGAGAAACCGTGCGGGTGGCTTATTTCTCACAACAGATTGATGGGTTGGATGAGAGCAAGCGCGTGATTAATTTCCTCCAGGAAGTTGCCGAGGAAGTGAAGACGACCGTTGGAACGACATCAATTGCAGATCTCTTAGAGCAATTTCTCTTCCCACGTTCCATGCACGGAACCTTGATTGAAAAACTCTCCGGTGGTGAGAAGAAGCGCCTCTTTCTTTTAAAACTCTTGATTGAAAAACCCAATGTGCTTCTCCTCGATGAGCCGACCAATGACTTGGATATCGCTACCCTGACAGTTTTGGAAAACTTCCTTCAAAACTTTGGTGGGCCAGTCATTACCGTCAGCCACGACCGCTATTTCTTGGACAAGGTCGCAAGCAAGATCCTGGCTTTCGAAAATGGGGGCATTCGGGAGTTCTTTGGCAATTATACGGATTACCTGGATGAAAAAGCCTTTGAAGCAGCTCAAGTAACGGCCAGTCACAAGGTTGAAAAAGAGAAACCTATCAAGCCAAAAGAAGAGAAGAAGCGTATGAGCTATATGGAAAAGCAAGAGTGGGCAAGCATTGAAGCAGATATCGAAGCCATTGAAAATCGGATCGCAGAGATTGAAGTGGAGATGAATGAAAACGGCTCTGACTTTGGCAAATTGTCAGCCCTTCAAAAGGAATTGGATCAGGAAAATGAGCGATTGCTTGAGAAGTACGATCGTTATGAATACCTGAGTGAATTAGATGAATAAGGAGGCCCTATGAATCAATTGAACCGGATATCCCTTGGGATTTCAGCCACTATTTTTACCATTATCGGTATCGTCTTGTTTATCAATCCAATTGAGCATATTGGCTCATTTAGCTGGTTGATTTCCTGTGGTTTCTTTTTAATCTCCCTTTCGCGTTTTTCACGCTATTACCGATTGCGCCAAGCTGGTATCATTCAGCAGCAACAGCTCTTTCACAGTATGGTCGCCTTGGTTTTTGCGGTCTACTTACTACTTTATGGCTACAAGACCTTGCCGATTGTCTTTCCAGTTACCTTAGGAATTTGGCTGATCTATCGTTCGATTTTAAACTTCCGAAAAGCCAATTTCTACTCTAGGAAGGTTGAAGAACTGTCCAAGCGTTATATTTTCTTTGCCTTGCTACAGCTCTTCATCGGCTTATTCTTAATCGTTAGTCCACTCTCGATAAGTGTCTTTCTATTAAATATTATTGGTTTGATTTTCCTCATTTTAGGATTTCAATCCTTTAGTCTCTTGTTAAAAAGTTAAGAAAAGTTACGTGCAAACCTTTGCGTTTGATAAAAAGTCTGATATAATAGATCTGTAAGTGTTTACAAGTTTGAAAGGAGTTACAGATGTCTAAAAAAATTATTGGGATTGACCTTGGGGGAACTTCAATTAAGTTTGCCATCCTCACTTTGGATGGAGAAGTTCAAGAAAAATGGTCCATTAAAACAAATATCTTGGATGAAGGTAGCCATATCGTAGATGATATGATCGAATCCATCGCGCATCGTTTGAAGATGCTTGGGCTTGATGCTTCTGAGTTCCAAGGAATTGGAATGGGTTCACCTGGTGTCGTTGACCGTGAAAAAGGTACAGTTATCGGTGCCTACAACTTGAACTGGAAGACCCTTCAACCAGTCAAAGAAAAGATCGAAAGTGCCCTTCATATTCCATTCTTTATCGATAATGATGCCAACGTTGCTGCTTTGGGTGAACGTTGGAAAGGGGCTGGTGAAAACCAACCAGATGTCGTCTTCATGACACTTGGTACAGGTGTCGGCGGTGGGATCGTCGCTGAAGGTCGTCTCTTGCACGGTGTACGTGGAGCTGCTGGTGAACTTGGTCACATCACTGTTGACTTTGATGATCCAATCCAATGTACCTGTGGTAAAAAAGGCTGTCTTGAAACGGTTGCATCTGCAACAGGTATCGTCAACTTGACTCGTCGTTATGCCGATGAGTACGAAGGGGACTCTCAATTGAAAGTCTTGATCGACAACGGAGAAGAAGTAACGGCTAAAACGGTCTTTGACCTGGCAAAAGAAGGCGATGCTCTTGCTTTGATCGTCTACAAGAACTTCTCACGTTACCTTGGGCTTGCTGCTGCTAACATCGGTTCAACCTTGAACCCATCTAAGATCGTTATCGGTGGTGGGGTTTCCGCTGCTGGAGACTTCCTCTTGGATGGTGTGCGCAAGGTCTTTGAAGAAAACTCATTCCCACAAGTGCGTGAATCGACACAATTGGCACTTGCTACTTTGGGAAATGATGCCGGTGTTATCGGTGCTGCATCCCTTGTATTACAATAAGATGAAATGGAGATCTGGCACGTGCTGGGATCTCCTTTTTTTCTGTCTCCTGTGATATAATGAAGACAATACTGGATTCAAGGAGAGTATATGACAAAAGCAGATACAATTTTTAAAGAAAACATTCGAAAAATCATGGAAGAAGGGGTCTGGTCAGAGCAGGCGCGTCCTAAGTACAAGGATGGTAGAACTGCCAACTCCAAGTACATCACGGGAGCCTTTATGGAATTCGACCTCGCAAAAGGTGAGTTTCCCATCACCACCCTTCGTTCCATCGCGATTAAATCAGCTATCAAAGAGATGCTCTGGATCTACCAGGATCAGTCGAATAGCTTAGACCTTTTAGAAGACAAGTACAATGTTCATTACTGGAATGATTGGGAAGTGGGAGACAGCCGGACAATCGGTCAGCGCTATGGAGCTGTTGTCAAAAAGCATGACATTACGAATAAAATCCTCAAGCAATTAGAAGCCAATCCTTGGAATCGCCGCAATATCATCTCGCTCTGGGATTATGATGCCTTTGAGGAAACAGACGGACTCTTGCCCTGTGCTTTTCAGACCATGTTTGACGTACGGCGCGTGGATGGGGAGATCTATCTAGATGCAACCTTGACCCAGCGTTCGAATGATATGTTGGTGGCTCACCATATCAATGCCATGCAGTATGTAGCCCTTCAGATGATGATTGCCAAGCACTTTGGCTGGAAGGTTGGGAAGTTCTTTTACTTCATTAACAACCTTCATATCTATGACAACCAATTTGAACAAGCTGAAGAATTGCTCCGTCGCGAGCCCTCTGATTGCCATCCGCGCTTGGTCTTGAATGTGCCAGACGAGACCAATTTCTTTGACATCAAACCAGAAGATTTTGAGTTGGTCGATTATGATCCAGTGAAGCCACAGTTGAAGTTTGATCTTGCGATTTAGTGATAAATCAAGGTTTTTTGATGCCCTGATCTATGGGTGAAATCCTTTCAGAATTAAAACAATTTCAGCTAAAAATTTTTACTCATTTTTGAGTCAAAACGTTTTGAAATTCGTTCGGCTTTTGTTAAAATAGATAAGGTTTGGAAAAACTAAACAAATTTTAAAAGAATGTTAATTTATAGATAAATATGGAGGTCCATTAGATGGGAAAAGACTTATTTAATGATCGTATTAGCAGATTCTCAATTCGTAAATTGAATGTGGGTGTTTGCTCAGTACTTTTAGGAACGCTTGTCATGGTTGGGACAGCCGCAAGTGCAGCCGCAGAAGAAAATACAAATACGACAAGTGAAAGTGTAGCAGCAGTTGCAACAGCGTCAGAAGCGCCCGCAACTTCAGCAGCTACTTCAGCAGCATCAACTGCTGAAACAACTAGCACAGCTGCAACAACTTATGAAGCAGCCCCAGCTGTAACTTCAACCGCAGCTTCAACTAGCGAAGCAAGTAGCACAAGTACAGCAGCATCAGCAACATCAACTGCAGTAGCTACTTCCGAAACACCAAGATTGGAAGTTGTTGCACCAGAAAACAAGGCCGCAGAAGCAGCTTCAACAACTGCAGATAAAAAAGAGGAAATTGCGGCAGGTGTCGAAGCACCAGCAACTACTAATACACCTTCAACAGAGGAAACAAGAGGCCGTCGCCGTACTCGCCGTGCGATTGGTGACCCTAATGACGAAAGCTTGATTGGGGATGATGTAGAAGATGCAACTTCTACTCCAAAAGTTGAAAAGCCTGGCTTTACAACAGATCTTGATGCCAAATCTATGGCTAGCCAGATTACTTGGTTGGACTTTGGAGATGTAGCTAACTGGACAGGAACTACTACAGTATTAGTTCCTAAAAGTGAAGTTAAACCAACTGAGAACTTAGAAGAAAAATTGGCTCTTCAAGTTGGGTCTACCTATACCAAGGAAATCATGCCTGGTTATGTAGTTACTGTAAAAGTCAAATCCTTGAAACCTTTCCAAGCGACTGAAATCTATAAGAAACGGATGGAAAATCAAGGGGCTACAGAAGCTGAAAAAGCAACCTATGATCCAAATGCAAAAAATGGTTATGTAAGTGGAGTCACTTCAAATGCTGCTAAGCAAGCTTTTAACAATGGTGAAGAAGCCAAAATCGTCGCTGATGCCCAAAATAATTGGACTGAAATCAGATTTGAGAATATTGATACGAAAACCAAGAAGACTACCATAAGTTCAGCTTTGAATGGTGGAAATATTGGAGTTCAGTTTGAAATCTCTGCAACCTTCCGTGGCAAGACAGTTAAGCCAGCTATTGTTATGGCTGATGGTGAGTCTGCTAACCCTGGTGAATTTGTTATGTTCACTACCAACGGACAAGGTTGGCAGCACCTTGGAGAATGGAAGAAAACTACTAGACCAGCCACCTCTGTTCCTTATGAACCACAAGATACTGATAACCTTTTTGGTTCTAAACCTAAATATAATAACATTAACCTAAGACAACTCCGTGATAATTCTACTCAAGCTGGACCAGAAAAGAAACCAGTAGCTTGGAAATACTTTGGAAATCCTGACAAAGTTACCGGTGGTTTAGGAACCGGTATCTTTGGACCAAACATTTCTGAAGGAAATAGAACGGTTCCAATCGTAATGACGCGCGGAGCATCTGAAGTGGGACTTTACATCGCTTCAGGTGGTAAACAGTCTGCTATGCTAGGATTCTTCCCACTTGATGAAGGGGATGCTCCTGAGTCATACGGTAAGGCAGTTCATACCATTGCAACTGTAGATGGCGTTACTGGAGCTAAAGTAAATCAACCGTATCTTGGTAACGTGAGTCCTGATATGGATGAGAATACGACTCTCGACTGGTTCGGTGATGATAAGGCAACTACGGCCGATGAAGGAATTAACCAATTGCTTCCAGATGAGCTTAAAGGGACAACCAATGAGATGATCAAGATGGACCGTACACGCCCAGGTAACTACAAGCTGTCAGTTGAAGCTCATACAGATGGAGCTTCAGAAGCACATATCTATGGTTGGGTAGACTTTAACCAAAATGGTAAATTCGATGAGGATGAACGCTCAAATCTCGCTACAATTACACAAGATGGCACTGTTGAGTTGACCTTTGCAAACAGCAAGACTTACGTCGACCCAAGTGTTAAAGAGTTAGGTGCTCGTGTTCGTATCGCTAAGAAAGCGAACGAGATCGAAAGCCCAACTGGCATGGCCTTCTCAGGGGAAGTAGAAGACTTCAAGACTCAAATCACCCACCCACCAAAAGGAGAATTTAAGGAAACTTCTGGACCTCAAGCTACTAAACAAACAGCAACAGTAACCTTTACAGCACGTGGAGAACACAAGTATGAACCTAATTCTAATGCTGTTATTGATGAAACTGTAGAACCATACATTGTTGACAAAGATGGCAACCGCGCAACCCTTGACGCAGACGGTTACTACGTCGTTCAAGGACAAGGTAAATACAAGATTACTGCTAAGGGCAAAGATGTAGACGTTGAGTTTATCCCAGAAGATAACTTCCTAGGAACAGCTGATGGTATCTCTATCCGTCGTTCAGATAACAATGGCTATGATACTGGTTGGTCAACAAAATTCCCAGATCAAGAACCAAACATTAATGGTCAGTTGAACACTATGGATGGCCAATACGTTCCAACAGTCACTCCAATTGAAATCGAAGGGGTTGACAAGACATCATCCGATGTTCAAGGGGCAACTCAAAAAGAAACACCTACCTTTAATACAACTGCTACTAACTTAAATGGTGATAAGATTGCAATCACTCCAAGTGCAGAATACCCTGCTAAGTTGGTAGATCCAGCTACAGGTCGCACGACTGATGCGCCATCTGTAACAGTTGAAGGGGAAGGAACTTACACCATTAATCCTTCAACTGGAGAAGTAACCTTCACTCCAGAACCAAGCTTTACTGGTACAGCCAAAGGTGTGGATGTTACATTATCAGCACCAGTTGGACGCAATAAAGATGGTAAGGTTCAAGAGGAGTACATCAAGACAGCAACGGCTAAGTACACTCCAACTGTCACACCAATCACAGTGACTCCTACAGACAAGGTTTCTGCGGATGTTCAAAACGTTCCTCAAACCCAAACACCAACCTTTGATTTGAGTAATGATAAGACTGCTGAAATCACTAGCAAGAAACTGGTAGATCCAGCAACTGGTCAACCAACTGATGAAACAACAGTGACAGTAGCAGGTGAAGGTAGCTATACAATCGATCCTACTACAGGAGCGGTGACCTTCACACCTGAAAAAGACTTTGTTGGTACTGCAAAAGGAGTAACTGTTCAGGCAACTGCTACTATTACAAATGCTAATGGTAAGACTGCAACCATTACTTCAGATGCGACCTACACACCAACTGTTGTGCCAGCAGTTCCAACTGCAAACCCTGCAACTTCTAAAGATATCCAAGGTGCAACACAAACAGGGACACCAACCTTTGCAGGAACGACTGTTCAAGTAAATGGTGAAGATAAAGCTATTACTATTAAAGACAATAGCTACACATTGCTAGATAAAGATGGTAACGAAGTTTCAAGCACACCAGCCTTTGCTGAAGATGGTACAACTGAAATTGGTACTTTCTCTATTGATCCAGCAAATGGTCAAGTAACTTTCACACCGACTGATAAATCATACACTGGTGCAGTCACACCAGCCAAGGTTCAAGCTGAAAGCTCAAACGGTATTAAGGTGGACACAACTTACACGCCTGAAATCGTTCCAGTAACACCAACAGCTACTCCAGCAGAAACAGAAGATATCCAAGGTGCCACTCAAACAGGTAAACCTGAATTCAAAGGTGGAACTGTAACGGTTGATGGCGTTGAAAAGACTGTTGAAATCAATGAAGACGTTCCAGCAAAATTCGACGACGGCTCATCAACTAAGACTGTTGAAGGTGTTGGTACTTACACAGTAGCAGCAGATGGAACTGTGACATTTGTTCCTGAGAAATCATTTGTCGGAACTGCACCAGCCGTGACCGTTGTCCGCGAAGATAAGAACGGAACCAAAGCTTCTGCAACATACACACCAACTGTATTACCTGTGACTCCAACTGCAACTCCAGCAGAAACAACTGACATTCAAGGTGCTACTCAAACAGGTAAACCTGAATTCAAGGGTGGAACAGTAACAGTTGATGGCGTTGAGAAAACAGTAGAAATCAATGAAGATGTTCCAGCAACATTTGACGATGGCTCAACGACTAAGACAGTTGATGGTGTTGGTACTTACACAGTAGCAGCAGACGGTACAGTTACATTTGTTCCTGAGAAATCATTCACAGGTAAAGCACCAGCCGTAACTGTTGTTCGTGAAGATAAGAATGGAACTAAAGCTTCTGCAACGTATACACCAACTGTAACTCCAGTAACACCTACTGCGAAACCAGTTGAAACAACTGATATTCAAGGTGCTACACAAACAGGTAAGCCTGTATTTACTGAAGGCGATAGCCGCGTGCCAATGAACGATGATGTTCCAGCCACATTTGACGATGGCTCAACTATGAAGACTGTTGACGGCGTTGGTACTTACACAGTAGCAGCAGACGGAACAGTGACATTCGTACCTGAGAAATCATTTACTGGTACTGCTCCAGCAGTGACGGTTGTTCGCGAAGATAAGAACGGAACAAAAGCTTCTGCAACTTATACACCAACTGTAACTCCTGTCACACCGACAGCGACACCAGTTGAAACAACAGGTAAGCAAGGTCAAACTCAAACAGGTAAGCCTGAATTTACTGAAGGCGACAGCCGAGTACCAATGAATGATGACGTTCCAGCTACTTTCGACGATGGCTCAACTACCAAGACAGTAGATGGTGTTGGTACTTACACAGTAGCAGCCGACGGAACTGTATCCTTTGTTCCTGAAAAATCATTCACAGGTAAAGCACCAGCCGTAACAGTTGTTCGTGAAGATAAGAACGGAACAAAAGCTTCTGCAACATACACACCAACTGTAACTCCAGTAACTCCAACTGCAACACCAGCTGAATCTACTGGACCTCAAGGTCTTGTTCAAACTGGAACTGTAACCTTCACTGAAGGTGATGAAGTAGCTCCAATTAACAAGGATTCGATTACTCTTCTTGATGAAAATGGTCAACCAGCAGCATCTGTAGTTGCTAAGTCACCAGAAGGTAAAGAAATTGGTACTTTCACAGTTGATAAAGATACAGGTGTAGTTACTTTCACACCGACAGATAAATCTTATTCAGGTGATGTTGTCCCAGTTAAGGTTCAAGCAGCTGATACAAATGGAACTACAGTTGAAACAACTTATACACCGAAGATTACTCCGGTTGTTCCAACTTCTGAAGATGCTACATCGACAGATATTCAAGGTCAAACACAATCTGGTAAACCAACCTTCACAGAAGGTAATCCAAATGTACCGATCGATGAAGATACACCAGCTACCTTCGAAGATGGTTCAACCACTAAGACAGTAGATGGTGAAGGAACTTACACTGTTTCTCCAGATGGAACAGTAACCTTCGTACCAGAAAAATCATTCACTGGAACTGCTTCAGGCGTAACAGTGAAACGCGTGGATAAGAACGGCACTGAAATCACAGCTAAGTACACACCAACTGTGACACCAGTAACTCCAACAGCAACACCAGCTGAATCAACAGATATCCAAGGTGCGACTCAAACTGGTAAACCTAAATTCACCGAAGGCGACAGCCGTGTGCCTATGAACGATGATGTTCCAGCAACCTTCGATGATGGATCAACTACGAAGACTGTAGATGGTGTTGGTACTTACACAGTAGCAGCAGACGGTACAGTAACCTTCGTACCAGAAAAATCATTCGTTGGAACTGCACCAGCCGTAACAGTGGTTCGTGAAGATAAGAACGGAACAAAAGCTTCTGCGACATATACACCAACCGTAACACCAGTTACACCAACTGCAGAAGATACAACATCTACTGACAAACAAGGTCAAACGCAAACAGGTACTCCAACCTTCACACCAGGTAATCCAAATGTCCCAATGGATGATGATACACCTGCAACCTTTGAAGATGGCTCAACAACCAAGACAATTCCAGGTGAAGGAACTTACACAGTTGCTCCAGACGGAACCGTAACATTTGTTCCAGAAAAATCATTCACAGGAGAAGGTACAGGCGTAACGGTGAAACGTGTCGATAAGAACGGTACTCCAGTTACTGCTAAGTACACACCAACTGTAACACCAGTAACTCCAACAGCAAGTCCAGCTGAATCAGAAGCACCTCAAGGTGTGGTTCAAACTGGAACTGTAACCTTCACTGAAGGTGACCCAGTTGCACCAATCGATAAGGATACCATTACTCTTCTTGATGAAAATGGTCAACCAGCAGAATCTGTAGTTGCTAAATCACCAGAAGGTAAAGAAATTGGTACCTTCACCGTTGATAAAGAAACAGGTGTTGTGACCTTCACACCAACGGATAAATCTTACTCAGGTGATGTTGTTCCAGTTAAGGTTCAAGGTAAAGATACAAACGGAACTGTTGCTGAGACAACTTACACACCGAAGATCACTCCAGTTGTACCAACTGCTGATCCTGCAACATCGACAGATATCCAAGGTAAAACACAAACAGGTACACCAAGCTTCACACCTGGTAACCCTGCAATCCCAATGGATGATGATGTACCAGCTACCTTTGAAGATGGTTCAACAACAAAAGTTATTCCAGGAGAAGGAACTTACACAGTTGCTCCGGACGGAACCGTAACCTTCGTACCAGAAAAATCATTCACAGGAACAGGTACAGGCGTAACAGTGAAACGTGTTGATAAGAACGGTACTCCAGTTACTGCAACCTACACACCAACAGTTACACCAGTAACTCCAACAGCTGAGCCAGCAACATCTACAGACATCCAAGGTGCAACACAAACTGGTAAACCTGTATTTACTGAAGGTGACAGCCGTGTACCAATGAACGATGATGTTCCAGCAACATTTGACGATGGTTCAACTACGAAGACAGTTGAAGGTGTTGGTACTTATACTGTAGCCCCAGACGGAACAGTGACATTTGTACCTGAAAAATCATTCGTCGGAACTGCACCAGCTGTAACTGTGGTTCGTGAAGATAAGAACGGAACAAAAGCTTCCGCAACTTACACACCAACCGTAACGCCTGTTACACCAACTGCAAGTCCAGCAGTATCTACTGATGTGCAAGGTGCAACTCAAACAGGTAAACCTGTATTTACTGAAGGCGACAGCCGTGTACCAATGAACGACGATGTTCCAGCTACATTTGACGATGGTTCAACTACGAAGACAGTTGAAGGTGTTGGTACTTACACAGTAGCCCCAGACGGAACAGTGACATTTGTACCAGAGAAATCATTTGTTGGAACTGCACCAGCAGTGACAGTGGTTCGTGAAGATAAGAACGGAACAAAAGCTTCCGCAACTTATACACCAACAGTAACTCCTGTGACTCCAACAGCTGATCCTGCAACATCTACAGATATCCAAGGTCAAACCCAAACAGGTACACCAAGCTTCACACCTGGTAACCCTGCAATCCCAATGGATGATGATGTACCAGCAACCTTTGAAGATGGTTCAACAACTAAAGTTATTCCAGGAGAAGGAACTTACACCGTTGCTCCAGACGGAACCGTAACCTTCGTACCAGAAAAATCATTCACAGGAACAGGTACAGGCGTAACCGTGAAACGTGTTGATAAGAACGGTACTCCAGTTACTGCAACTTACACACCAACTGTAACACCAGTTACACCAACAGCAGAACCAGTTACTTCAATTGGTAAGAAGGGTCAAACCCAAACAGGCAAACCAAGCTTCACAGAAGGTGATAGCCGTGTACCAATGAATAATAAGGTTCCAGCTACATTTGACGATGGTTCAACTACGAAGACAATTCCAGGTGTTGGTACATACACTGTAGCAGCAGATGGAACTGTAACCTTCACTCCAGAACCTGAATTTACTGGAACTGCACCAGCAGTGACAGTAGTTCGTGAAGATGTGAATGGAACAAAAGCTTCTGCAACTTACACACCAACTGTTCTTCCAATTACTAAATTTGTTGATAAAGAAGGTAAAGAAATCCCAGGATATCCTACAGTTGATGGTGAAGAGCCAAAAGCTGAAATTCCAGGTTACCGCTTTGTGGAGACCAAGAAATTGCCTAATGGGGATACTGAACACGTCTATGAAAAAGTTACGACATCATATGTAGACGAAAATGGGGACCCAATCCCAGGTAACCCAACAGAAGATGGGGAACAACCGAAGAAGGATATCCCAGGTTATGACTTCGTGAAGACTGTTGTAGATAAAGATGGAAACACTCAACATATCTACAAGAAGACTGTGACACCAACTCCAATGCCGGATCCAACTCCGACACCAGAGCCACAGCCACAGCCACAGCCTACTCCACAACCGCAACCAATACCAGAACCACAACCTACTCCACAACCAAAATCAGAAGAACCAACGATTCCTGTCGTTCCAGAAACGAAAGAAGAAGTGAAGTATATTGATCCACAAAATCCTACTGCACAACTTCCAAACACAGGAACAAAAGAATCTTCTACTGCTGGTCTTGCAATCTTTAGTGCTTTAGCAGGTCTCTCATTATTCGGATTTGCAAAACGCAAAAAAGAAGACTAAGCTAACTTGTGGCTAAGAAAAACCGCGAAAATCTCGCGGTTTTTTCTGTTTGTATTTAAAAAAATATCCTACAAACTAGATAGTTGAAATCAGTCTTTTATAAGAAAATTTGATAAAATAGAAGTATCAGTGTAAAGGATGAGAGAATGAAAAAGATAATTGGTACCTGGGCTCAGACTGAAAATGGCATTATTGGAAAGGACCAAGTCATGCCTTGGCATCTGCCAGCGGAGCTTCAGCATTTCAAAGAAACAACCATGGGGCAGGTGATTCTCATGGGAAGAGTAACCTTTGATGGAATGAATAAAAGGGTTCTACCAGGTCGGACTAGCATTATCTTAACGCAAGACCAAGCCTACGATCCTGAAAATGATGCTGTACTCGTCATGCACAGCAAGGAAGAAGTCTTGGACTGGTATCAGAACCAAGAGAAGAATCTTTACATTATTGGAGGTAGTCAGATTTTAAAGCTCTTCTCTGACCAGTTAGAAGAATTGATCCAGACCATGATTCATGCAACGATTGATGGAGATACATTGGCACCAAAATTTGAAGAGAACCGCTATGAAAGAGTCCGTCAAGTCCATCATCCGAAAGATGAGAAGAACCCATATGATTTTACGGTCAACTATTATAAGAGAAAGGATTTAGACTAATGGAGCGAAGTGTCTTTGGTTTTTTTACAGCTGTCCTATGTGTCATCTGTTTGATTTGCGCCTTACAAACCTTTCGTAAAAAACGGTTTGGCCTCGCTATTTTATTCTTACTAAATGCTTTTACCAATCTTGTGAATTCTATTCACGCTTTTTACATGACCTTATTTTAAACTAAATAGAAACAGAAAATGACAGAAAGAGGAAATACATGCCAACGAATCAAAATAATGATATGATGGTTTATTGTTCATTTTGCGGAAAGAGTCAAGATGAAGTCCAAAAAATCATTGCAGGAAACAACGCGTTTATCTGTAATGAATGTGTCGAGTTAGCCCAAGAAATTATTCGTGAGGAGCTAGCAGAAGAAGTTCTTGCAGACCTTAGCGAAGTTCCAAAACCAATCGAATTGCTCAATATTTTGAACCACTATGTGATCGGTCAAGATCGTGCCAAACGTGCTCTTGCTGTAGCAGTATACAACCACTACAAACGCATCAACTTCCACGATACGCGCGAAGACGAGACAGATGTTGAATTGCAAAAATCAAACATCCTCATGATTGGTCCTACTGGTTCAGGTAAGACTTTCTTAGCCCAAACCTTAGCACGTAGCTTGAATGTCCCATTTGCCATTGCAGATGCAACAGCCTTGACAGAAGCTGGTTATGTGGGTGAAGACGTTGAAAATATTCTTTTGAAACTTCTTCAAGCGGCTGATTTCAACATCGAACGTGCTGAACGAGGAATTATCTATGTCGATGAAATCGATAAGATCGCTAAGAAGAGTGAAAATGTTTCTATCACACGTGACGTTTCTGGTGAAGGGGTACAACAAGCCCTCTTGAAGATTATCGAAGGAACTGTCGCTAGTGTCCCACCACAAGGTGGACGCAAACACCCACAACAAGAGATGATCCAAGTGGATACCAAGAATATTCTCTTCATCGTGGGTGGGGCTTTTGACGGGATCGAAGAAATTGTCAAACAACGTCTCGGTGAAAAAGTCATCGGTTTCGGTAAGAACAATAAAGCTATTGATGAATCAAGCTCTTACATGCAAGAAATCGTGGCAGAAGATATTCAAAAATTCGGGATTATCCCAGAATTGATCGGACGTCTTCCAGTCTTTGCTGCTCTTGAGCAATTGACAGTTGACGACCTTGTCCGTATCTTGAAAGAGCCACGCAATGCCTTGGTAAAACAATATCAAACCTTGCTCTCTTATGATAATGTTGAATTGGAATTCGATGATGAAGCCCTTCAAGAGATTGCCAATAAAGCCATCGAAAGAAAAACAGGAGCTCGTGGACTTCGTTCGATTATCGAAGAAACGATGATGGATGTCATGTTTGAAATTCCAAGTCAAGAAAATGTCAAACTTGTTCGAATTACAAAAGAAGCTGTAGATGGAACTGAAAAACCAATTCTCGAAACAGCCTAGAAAGATAAAATATGGAAATTAACACACATAATGCGGATATCCTCTTAAGCGCTGCAAATAAGAGTCATTATCCTCAAGATGAGATTCCAGAAGTTGCACTTGCCGGTCGATCCAATGTCGGCAAGTCTTCTTTTATTAATACTCTCTTAAATCGAAAAAACCTGGCCAGAACATCTGGAAAACCAGGAAAAACTCAATTGCTCAATTTCTTCAATATTGATGATAAACTTCGGTTGGTAGACGTACCTGGTTATGGCTATGCCCGTGTCTCTAAAAAAGAGCGAGAGAAGTGGGGGCGGATGATCGAAGAATACCTCACTAGTCGTGAGAACTTAAAAGCAGTCGTTAGCCTGGTTGATTTTCGTCACGAACCTTCTGCAGATGATGTCCAAATGTATGAGTTCTTAAAATATTATGAAATTCCTGTAATCTTAGTTGCTACCAAGGCAGATAAGATTCCGCGTGGAAAATGGAATAAACATGAATCGATCATCAAGAAAAAACTAGATTTTGATCCAGCTGACACCTTTATTGTCTTTTCTTCTGTAACCAGGGAAGGACTAGAGAAGTCATGGGATGCTATTTTAGAAAATGCGTTTTACGAAATAAATTGAAATGACATGAAAATGTCATTTTTGTTTTGGATTTATCTCGCAATTGTAATACAAGTGTAATATAAGTTGCTTTGTTTTCTTCTATCTATATGGTATAATTTCTATAAAGATAAAAGATGATAAAAATTTAATTGGAGATAAATTGTATTATGAAAAAGAAAATACGGAATAAAACGAAATTATTTGGTTTGTTCGTTTCTGTATTAGCAGTGGGGACATTTGCTGCTGCTATGAGCGAGCACGTCACATCAGTTGGTGCTAATGATGGAACTTACCAAGCTTATTCAGACCCTACTGAAGCTTTCATCTCACAAATTGGTGAGTCAGCTCGTCAGCTCGGTCAAGAGAATGACCTTTATGCTTCCGTTATGATCGCACAAGCCATCCTTGAAAGTGGATCAGGTCAGTCTGGCTTGTCTTCTTATCCGCATTACAACCTTTTCGGGATTAAAGGAAGTTATGCTGGCCAATCTGCAGTGATGCAAACTTGGGAAGATGACGGGGCTGGAAATGCCTATACCATTAATGATGCTTTCCGTTCATACCCATCTTACTATGAATCATTGCAAGACTATGTAGCAGTTTTGAAACAAGGACATTTTGCAGGTGCTTGGAAGAGTAACACATCAAGTTATCAAGATGCAACAGCGGCTTTGACAGGTGTTTATGCGACAGATACTAGCTACTACGCAAAGCTCAATAATATCATTGAAACCTATAATTTGACTCAATATGATTCACCAAATGTTCAGGGTGGCATCACTGGATCGGTATACAATCCATATCGTCAACAGTTCACTTCACAAGAAATCTTGAATTTGGATATCGCTTGGGCAAACCGTTTAAACTATTAAAAAAGAAAAGCAGGCAAATGCCTGTTTTTTTTATTATTTCTTTGTGTATGATTTAAAACGTATATATTGTGAATTTAAGAATTCTTCCTGAAAACCTTTTCAAACTTTTTTGTCTATGATATAATGATTTTATTCACAGACATTATATAAGGAGAATAGTATGTCTGAATCTAATTTTATTCAAAAAGTGGGAGCGGCGTGTAATAAGAAAGAGGACCTTTATCAGAAATCTAAGACTCGCTATGCAGTTCGCTCTATTTTTGCAGGAGGATTTCTTACTTTAAGTACGGCGGTCGGAGCAGTTGCTGCTGACTTATTAAATAGCTTTGTACCTGGAACGGGTCGTTTCCTATTTCCATTCATCTTTGCCTGGGGTTTGGTATACCTCTTATTCTTAAATGCGGAATTAACCACCTCAAATATGATGTATTTGACGGCGGGGACCTATCTAAAGAAAATTAATTGGAAGAAAGCACTGGAAATTCTTCTTTATTGTACCTTTTTTAATTTAATTGGTGCTTTAATCGTCGCTTTTCTGTTCAATCAAACAACAGCCTTTGCTCATATCGATCCAAAAGGATTCCTGGCTACGGTGGCAGAAAATAAACTACAACGTAGCAATCAAGTGGTTTTCTTTGAAGGAGTCATTGCCAATATCTTTGTAAATATTGCTATTCTTTCTTATTTATACTTTAAAGACGAAACGGCAAAGGTACTTTTAGCTCTCTCTGCTATTTATATGTTTGTCTTTATGACCAATGAACACTTAGCTGCAAACTTTGCTTCCTTCTCATTATTGAGCTTTAATTCAGTTTCTAGCCAATTGCCGCATTTTGAATTTTTAAATATTTTACGTCACTATGGTGTCACCTTCTTTGCCAACTGGGTAGGAGGAGGAGTTCTAATGGGACTAGCCTATGCTTGGTTGAATAATATCAAGAGTCTCTACAACGATTAAAAAATATAAAAAAAGTTTGCAAAAGTACTTGCATTCTTTTTTTATATGTGATAAACTAATCTACGGTTTGAAAAAACTGCCTAAGACAGTAGGGGAGCTCGACTCATAAAGATCCTACCGAGGACAAAACGTATCAATTAAAAGAAGCGTATTGTACTTTCGTGTCTAGGTTTGGGCGCGTTTTTCTTTTGGAAAAATTCCCCAAGCAAAATAATTACGGAGGTGAACACACTAATGAGTGAAGCAATTATTGCTAAAAAAGCGGAACTTGTTGACGTGGTAGCTGAAAAAATGAAAGCTGCTGCATCAATCGTCGTTGTAGATTCTCGCGGTTTGACAGTTGAGCAAGATACAGTTCTCCGTCGCAACCTTCGCGGAAGCGAAGTTGAGTTTAAAGTTATCAAAAACTCAATCTTGCGTCGTGCAGCTGAAAAAGCTGGTCTTGAAGATCTTGCATCTGTATTCGTTGGACCTTCTGCAGTAGCATTTTCTAACGAAGATGTTATCGCACCTGCGAAAATCTTGAACGATTTTGCAAAAGACGCTGAAGCACTTGAAATCAAAGGTGGTGCAATCGAAGGCGCTGTCGCATCTAAAGAAGAGATTCTTGCACTTGCAACTCTTCCAAACCGCGAAGGACTTCTTTCTATGCTCCTTTCTGTACTTCAAGCGCCAGTGCGCAACGTTGCTCTTGCAGTCAAAGCGGTTGCAGACAACAAAGAAGACGCAGCTTAATCTTAAGCTACGCAGCGTAGCCTAGCTACAAAAAATAAAACATAAAATTAAAACTTATTTGGAGGAAATAACAATGGCATTGAACATTGAAAACATTATTGCTGAAATTAAAGAAGCTTCAATCCTTGAATTGAACGACCTTGTAAAAGCTATCGAAGAAGAATTTGGTGTAACTGCAGCTGCTCCTGTAGCTGTTGCTGCAGCTGGTGCTGCTGACGCTGGTGCTGCTAAAGATTCATTCGATATCGAATTGACATCTGCAGGCGACAAGAAAGTCGGCGTTATCAAAGTTGTACGTGAAATCACTGGTCTTGGTCTTAAAGAAGCTAAAGAACTTGTTGATGGTGCACCTGGCGTTATCAAAGAAGGTGTTGCTACAGCTGAAGCTGAAGAAATCAAAGCTAAATTGGAAGAAGCTGGAGCTTCAGTTACTCTTAAATAAGAGGCATATACCAATTAGAATTCGGAATACTATAGTATCAGCCTTTTAGAATCGTGAACACATTTTAGAAATTGATAAATTAATTTAGTTTCCTGCCAAAAACCCTACCAAAAATTAATTTGGCAGGGTTTTTCTTTTTAATAAAAATATTTTGGAGAACAGTTGAATATTGTTCTCCTTTTTTTATTTTCTGGAGGAAAAATGACAAAAGAATTACAATCATCACGCTATATTGTCATTTCATTTTTAGTACGTGAAATGGGAATTGACATTGTTGAAGCCATCTCTCTTATGGCTGAATTAGAAAAAAGTGGCTTGGTTCGATTGGAATCAAGTGGAGATTTAATACTCAAAGAACTTGGAGGAGCGCTATGAAACGAATTACCGCAAATCAATATCAAACTTCAGAACGGTATTATAAATTACCTAAAATTCTTTTTGAGGATGAGAAATATATGGATATGAAACTAGAAGTAAAGGTGGCTTATTCTATTTTAAAAGATCGTTTAGAATTATCTCTCAGTCGTGGTTGGATAGATGAAGAAGGAGCGGTTTATTTAGTATTTTCTAACTCTAAACTGATGAAACTGTTAGGTTGTTCGAAGTCAAAATTACTGTCTATAAAAAAAATTCTTAAAGAATATGACTTAATTGATGAAGTCCAACAGTCTTCCAGTGAGAAAGGGAGGCTAGCTAATAAGATTTATTTAGGGGAGTTGTCTTCTACCCCAGTAGCTAGTTCAAACAGGCCTAGTATTAAAAAAAAACTAGGGCAGGTTGAAAATGAAACTGCCCCCGTCTCACATTCAGCCCCTAGTGAGACTGAAGTTAGTGAGACTAAATATAGTGAGACTGATTCTTTATTTATTGAGGATGAGGAGGAGAGGTATACTCAACCTATCTTGAAAAGAAAAGTAGAAAAGGTCACAAAATATGATCAAGATTATATTTGGGGATTGGTACAAGATCAATTTAGACGAGAAGGTTTTTCTGAAACAGCCAGTGAAATTGCTATGACTGATTTTGAGAGAATCTATCAGTATGCTCTTGACAATGTTCGCTTTGTTAGAAGAGCGGAAGTACTTGCTGAATTTGTATTTAACGGCTTGTATTCTGTTTGGAATAATCGTGTTAGAAAAGGAGGTGGTTAAATGTCGCCAATCGAGTGGATATTAGTTATGCTCATTGTCATTTCAAGTGGTGTGACACTTTGGACATTGATAGTTGATCAGAAAGGGGTAATCAAGAAATGAGATTTATTGATTTATTTTCAGGTATCGGTGGTTTTCGACTTGGAATGGAAAGTGTAGGACACGAGTGTATTGGATTTTGTGAGATTGATAAATTTGCTAGAGAATCTTATAAGTCCATTTTTCAAACGGAAGGAGAAATAGAATTTCATGACATACGAGATGTTTCAGATGACGAATTTAAAAAACTTAGAGGGAAAGTCGATATCATCTGTGGGGGATTTCCTTGTCAAGCATTTTCAATCGCAGGAAGACGATTGGGATTTGAAGATATTAGAGGAACTTTGTTCTTTGAAATTGCTCGGGCGGCCAAACAAATCCAACCACGTTTTCTTTTTCTTGAAAATGTTAAAGGTCTACTCAATCACGATAAGGGACGGACGTTCACCACAATCCTTACCACACTTGATGAGTTGGGGTTTGATGTTGAATGGCAGGTGCTTAACAGTAAGGATTTTGGCGTTCCCCAAAACAGAGAGAGGGTGTTTATTATCGGACATTCTAGAAAGAAAGGTATCAGACTCTTATTTCCTTTCAGACGAGAAGGTCAAGCAACTAACTCTGAGACTTTAAAAACATTAGGAAATTTGAATCCATCAAAAAGTGGAATGAGCGGTAAAGTTTATTATTCAGAAGGTCTTGCGCCAACCTTAGCTCGTGGGAAAGGAGAAGGATTTAAGATTGCGATTCCTTGTATGACACCAGATAGATTAGACAAGAGACAAAATGGTAGACGCTTTAAGGAAAACCAAGAGCCAATGTTTACTTTAAATACTCAGGATCGTCATGGCATTGTCGTTGTTGGAGATTTACCGACTAGCTTTAAGGAGACCGGTCGTGTCTATGGAAGTGAGGGGTTATCTCCAACACTGACTACGATGCAAGGTGGAGATAAAATCCCCAAAATACTGATTCCAGAACCAATTCAATTTCTAAAAGTCCGGGAAGCAACGAAAAAAGGATACGCTCAAGCAGAAATAGGAGATTCAATCAATTTGGAAAGACCAAGTTCTCAGTATCGTCGTGGTAGAGTTGGAAAAGGTATAGCTAATACGTTAACAACTAGTGGACAAATGGGAGTAGTAGTTGCTAGTTATGAAGGAGAAGATAAACAAGTTTATCATGTAGCCGGTATATTAATAGATGGACAATTTTACCGTCTGAGGATACGACGAATCACTCCTAAAGAGTGTTTTCGCTTGCAGGGCTTTCCTGATTGGGCTTTTGAAGCTGCTAGAAGAGTCTCTAGTAATAGTCAGCTCTATAAACAAGCTGGTAATAGTGTAACCGTTCCTGTGATTGCCGCAATCGCAAAGAAATTAAAAGAAATAGAGGAAAAAGATGAAAGCATTAAATAAAGAATCAATACTAGATTGTGATGAATTAGAAACAGAATTACATGATGCAGAAATCAAACAGCTGGATGAACAATTATTTTTGATACCCAATTATCCATGTGAGTTTGAAGTAACATTTTTAGATGATTACCATAAAAAACACAACTACCCACTATTTTACGAGTCCTATCTTCAAAACGTGATGGAATTCCTTGAAAGTCAAGACATAAAGAATGGGGTTGATGCCTTTGTAGATGATCATCAAAATCTTGTTTTTGTTTTATATGGACAAGGCTATCGAGCCGAGGGAAAAGAGGGAATACTTACAACCCAAGTAACTGTAAAAGCTTATGATGAAGACAAGAAACCGATTAACTTCTCAAATTTATTAGATTCCTTAATCGTCTCAGAATATCAAATGGAACCGAATCTTTGGGAGGTCTCCCATGATTGATCTCTATCTAAGTAAAAATTGTCATAGAAATCAACTTCTTTTGGATTTCTTTCAAAAGTATGGCATAGAGGTCACTCCTCATTCTATTTCTGAAATGACAAAGGATAAATTAATTGAGATGATGAGCTATTCTTCAGATTGTTTCGAGTTTTTATCTCCCAATTTATTACGTTTTAAGAATCGAGATAACCTAAAATTAACAGATTTCATCGAAATGATATTAAAAAATCCTGAACTAACCATCAGACTTCCTCTTGCGGTTTCAAATAAGCGAGTTTATCCAAATTTGAATCTGGAGGAGGCTAGAGCTTTATTGCCAAGAGATACGAAACAATTGATTTACATGGCACAAACACATTATTTATCTAACTAAAGGAGAATCAATATGGCAGAACGATTTTGGGAGAACTTGTCCATTATTTTGGCTGAAAGGAATATCAGCTGGATTGAGTTAACCAGAAAAATGTTTGCGGGAGAGTTTCACTATCCAAGTGAATTGAATCGTTTGTATCAAAAGATACGCCACTACAAGATGGAACAACGAATGCCTCAAAGTCCATGGGTAGAAAGGATTGTGCAGGTATTAGATTTAGATTATGAAGATTTATTTCGGAGGTAACTATGAAAAGAATAATTCCAGTTTATATATTCCAACAAGTAAATGTCTTATTGGTATCCCTATACTTACTGAAATTGCTTTGTATTAGTGAGTTAACCATACTACAGATTCTCTATTGTGCGTCGCTCATTTCTTTTTTATGGATGTATGGTCAACGAAAACAAGTTGTCAAGGTCAATATGAAAACTAGGATGAAATGGCTTGGTATTGGATTCGTTAGCCTACTGATTATAAATCTATGTTTTAGCCTAATCCATGCTCAAGGAACTACGAATCAAGCAAACTTAATTGGCCTTCAACATCAAGTCCCTTGGTTTTCATTTTTATTGTTATTAATCAATGCGAGTATGGTTGAAGAATTTCTGTATCGAGAAATTTTATGGAACTTGGTTAGAAAATTAGATATTCGAGTTGCTTTGACAAGTATTTTATTTGTCTTAGCTCATCATCCAGGAACCATTTTAGCTTGGTGTTTGTATGTTTCACTTGGGATGTTTTTAGGGCTTGTGCGCTACAAATCGGACTTATGGGGCAGTATGGGACTACATTTGGTGTGGAACCTATCAGTCTATGTCTTATTTTTTCTTTAATAATAGCTGGTCTGTCTTAAGCATGGATTAATTTTGAAATAAAAAAACTAAATGAATTGATTTTAAAGAAATAAAATGCTAACATATATAGTAGGTGTTAGCATTTTATTTCTAAGAAAGGAGAATGATATGGTTGATAAAAGAGAGAAACTGATGAACTCTTTCAATCAGTATGGTTTTTTAACTTTTAAACAAGTAATAGATGAAAATTTACACTACAAAACCTTATTAAAAATGGTTGCAGAAGGAAAAATCGATGCTGAAGAAAAAGGGTTATATCGCTTACCTGATATTTATTTAGATGAGTGGTTTGTCCTTCAGTATCGATTTCCAAAGGGAATCTTTTCTTTGGAGACAGCACTTTGGTTACATGGTTTATCTTTGACTATCCCTTTTAATATGACGATGAGTTTTCCTTATGGTACGAATACCAAAAACATTAAGGAAGCAGATATATGTCCTATTATTTTACGCTCTCACTATAGTGAAGGAATTATTGAAATTGAGCGCCTTCCTGGTCAATTTATTAAAGTTTATGAAGTTGAACGAGTTTTGGTTGAATGTCTAAGACCAGTTCATCAGGTGGATCTTCAAATTATTGCACCAGCGTTTAAAAAATATTTTCAACAAAATAAAATTCATTTACACAAATTATTTTATTATGCCCAGCTATTTAAAGTAACTGATAAGTTACAATCTTATACGGAGGTACTATCTTAATGTTTTCAAATGCGAATAGCTTTAAAGCAAAAATCAAAAACATTTCAAAAGATAAGGGAATTCCAGCTCAACAAGTACAACAACATTATTTAATTGAGCAAGTATTAAAGCTGATTTCTACTAGTTCTTATAGAGATTCCTTCATTGTAAAAGGAGGGTATCTAATAGGTCAAATGATTGGACTAGATAAGCGAACCACAATGGATTTAGATGTCACTCTGAAGGGAACCGAAATGAGCAGAGAAAATTTGATTCATATCTTTGAAGAGATTCTTTGTTCTAAAACTGATGGATTTTCATTTTCAGTAGATAAGCTAGAACCTATTCGCCAAGATGATGAATATGGAGGATTTTCATTAAAATTAAATGCAACTTTTGATACATTAAAGGAGGTTGTTTTTATTGATATTACTACTGGTGATAAGATTACACCAAGAGAAATTACTTATTCAATGACTTCTATCTTTACTAATGAAAGTATCAAGATATGGACATATAATCTAGAGACTGTACTTGCTGAAAAGTTAGAAACGATTATCAGTAGGGGATTAGCTTCGACACGCCCACGTGATCGATATGATCTTTTCACCTTGTATAAACTTAGAAAAGAAGAGATTAATCTAGAAGTATTAAAAAATGCACTTGAGAATACGGCAGAAAAACGTAAAAGTAAAGATACTATTTATAATTGGGAAGAACAAGTGAGAGGAATTGAAATTTCTGATTATCAGAAAGAGCTATGGATTCGTTATCAACGCCAATTTAAGTATGCTAAAGATATCTCATTTGATAACTCTGTTCAGGTCATTAGGGAAATTATGCAACAAATATTTTAGTACAAAAGCAACTCATTCGTAAAGCAGTGAGTTGCTTTTTTTATTCCAACAACCCCAAAAATGTGATAAAAATTTCAACTACTCTTATCTATAATAAAGCTACCTGTTCTTTGAAAATTGAATCCACTCCGTCTTGATTAGCGTGCCTGTGTAAGTAGGGACTGAGAGTATTTCCCTGTGAAGGGCAACTGGCACAAGACGTGTGTGAGAATTTTCTAACAGACACGGAGTTTATCGTTACCAGACTTAAACGATGCGACAAACTAGATAAAGGAGTTAATCATGAAGGTAGTAAACTTGTATGATTTGAAACAAATGGGAAATAAAGGTGGTTGTACCATCCAATTGATTCATCACTTTCCTTTTGGTATGGGCTTAGGACATCTCAAAAAAGACTACATTGAATTTAAACGTGTTGGTATCGTTGATGGGAAAGCAGTAGAAGTTACTCTTCGAGAACCTTATTCGAGAGATCTACTGCAGGTTGTCAAGTCGATTAAGCAACGTCAGAAATTGATAGCTTATCGTTATAAAGAAGGAAAGCTGCTATTTGTTAAGGAGGAGGCATCAGATGTCCTCTGAACAACAGGAACGAATGGCGGTTCAATATGCAGAGCGTAGTCTTTTATTTACTGTAAAAAGTCTCTTAAAGATTCTAGAATGGTCTAGACGTCAGGCTTTAGCACAGGATTCCGCCTATAAAATAGGGGTACAGAAATTAGAAGAATTGCTACAATCTCCTTATTCGATTGATACGATTAATCTGAAAAAAGATTTTTTAGACAAACCAATTGATATAGAGAAATTTAAAGCTTTTTTAGAAAAAGAAGAGATTCCTTTAGCCATCGCTTGGCAAGGGGATTCTCTGCATTTCTATACGAAAGACCGTTCGATTCTGGACAATCATTTAGACCAACTGTTAGAAAAAATGGTTAATGATCCAGAGAAATTAGCTGATTTTACCATGGATAAGTCATTAGACGATGCAATTGATGAGGCTAAATCCCAAATTACCTTTAGACAAGAAGGAGCCGTCAAACAGAAAGAGATGGTGAGATGATGTACAGTGGAAAGAAATTCCTACTATTCTCACTGTTAGGTATCTTACTAGGTTATCTTTTTCATCGTTTGACGCTTTTGTATGATTCCTATACTGGAAATAGCTTAGATAAATGGACTCATCTTCTAATGGAAGGTCAAGATGAAGTTCTTCAGTCGCCATGGAATGTTTCCTTTACTGGAAAATCCAGTGCTTTTTTTCTACTAGGCTTTGTGATGATGTTGCTGGTTTATCTTTATTTAGAGACTGGCAAAAAACAATACCGAGAAGGGATAGAATACGGGAGCGCCCGTTTTGGAACTCTAAAAGAAAAGAAGCTCTTTTACGGCAAGGAATTTTCTCATGATACAATCTTAGCCCAAGATGTTCGTCTGACATTATTAGATAAAAAACCACCCCAATATGATAGAAACAAGAATATTGCGGTGATAGGAGGTTCAGGAAGTGGGAAGACATTTCGCTTTGTGAAACCCAATCTAATTCAGATGAATAGTTCTAATATTGTGGTGGATCCTAAAGATCACTTGGCCGAGAAAACAGGCAAACTCTTTTTAGAACATGGCTACCAAGTAAAGGTGTTAGATTTAGTTAATATGAAGAACTCAGATGGCTTCAATCCTTTTCGCTATATAGAGACAGAAAATGATTTGAATCGCATGCTGACGGTTTATTTTAATAACACCAAAGGCTCTGGATCTCGTAGTGATCCATTTTGGGATGAAGCTTCTATGACTTTGGTACGAGCTTTAGCCTCTTACTTGGTCGATTTCTATAATCCACCTAAAACAAGAGAACAGCTCATTGAAGAGAGTCGTTTAAGTCAAAAAGAACACCAAAACTTGTTGAAACGTCAAAAAAAAGAAGTGGAAGAGCGAAAAAAACGAGGGCGTTATCCAAGTTTTGCTGAAATCTCAAAACTCATTAAACACTTATCCAAGGGTGAAAACCAAGAAAAAAGTGTCTTAGAAATTCTATTTGAAAATTATGCTAAAAAGTATGGGACTGAAAATTTTACCATGCGAAATTGGGCAGATTTCCAAAATTATAAGGATAAGACTCTGGATTCTGTCATAGCTGTAACCACTGCTAAATTTGCCCTCTTCAATATTCAAAGTGTCATGGATTTGACCAAAAGAGATACCCTTGATATGAAGACATGGGGCAAGGAAAAATCAATGGTTTACTTAGTTATCCCAGATAACGATAGTACCTTTCGCTTTCTATCAGCCCTCTTTTTTTCAACCGTATTTCAAACACTAACAAGACAAGCAGATATTGATTTTAAGGGTCAATTGCCTCTTCATGTGAGAGTTTACTTAGATGAGTTCGCAAATATCGGAGAAATTCCCGATTTTGCTGAACAAACCTCAACAGTCCGTTCTCGGAATATGAGTCTCGTTCCTATTCTACAAAATATTGCTCAACTTCAAGGACTCTATAAAGAAAAAGAAGCTTGGAAAACTATTCTTGGGAACTGTGATAGCTTAGTCTACTTAGGTGGTAATGATGAAGATACTTTTAAATTTATGAGTGGGTTACTCGGTAAACAAACCATTGATGTTCGAAATACTAGTCGTTCCTTTGGCCAAACAGGTTCAGGATCCCTTTCTCATCAAAAGATTGCTCGTGATTTAATGACACCTGATGAAGTCGGAAATATGAAACGGCATGAATGCTTAGTTCGAATTGCCAATATGCCTGTCTTTAAAAGCAAAAAATACAATTCCACTAAGCATCCAAACTGGAAGTACCTAGCCAATCAAGAAACCGATGAAAGGTGGTGGGACTATCAGATCAATCCTTTGAATCAAAGTCAGGAAAATCATCTTGAAGGCCTTAGAATTCGTGATTTGACTTTTGAATCTAGTTTAAAATAAAAATAGAAAAGAGGAAATAGATGATTACGCATTTTAAAGGTTTTGTTTATGGAGTAGACGCAAGTGCTATGTTTGCACAAGCTATGTCTTTGTTACAGAAGGGATTGATTGCGGTTGGTGCCTTTCTCGTTGTTGTTGGGATTGTCAATCTTGCAACCAATATTAAAGATGGTGGACCAGGTGTTCGGAATGCCATTCTTGAAATTGTCGGTGGTGTTATGGTCGGGGCTGCTGGAGCCTTTGTAACTCAAATTTCAATTTAGGAGGATAAACAATGACATGAATCTTAGTTTAGTCTCACCCTTTGTTTACCTTGCATCTGAAAAAATATCAGCTGAAAATTTATTTGAAGGATTTAATGTGGATTTACAATCTACGGTAGATCTGATTAAATCTCTATCTAGCTACAATCCAACAGTTTGGACTTATGTGTCTAGTATTACTAAAAGCGTCATGCAGCCTCTTGGAGTTGCGATTTTATCAGTTGTTCTCATCTTAGAATTTTCGAAGATGGCAAAGAAAATTGCTAACTCAGGAGGAGCGATGACCTTTGAAGCATTAGCACCGATGTTGATTAGTTATATTATGGTCGCAGTTGTAATTACCAACACTACCGTGATTGTAGAAGCCATCATCGGGATTGCGAGTCACGCCATTGAGCAAGTGGCCTCGATTGTGGCTCACGGTGGGGCAAAGTATGATACCATCTCTGGATTAAAAGGGTCAGGATTTATTGGCCGGATGATTGTGGGCTTTTTCGCCCTCCTCATTTGGCTTGTTCGGATAGTAAGTGCTGCCATGGTTAATCTTTTGGTATCTATTCGATTTATTCAACTCTACCTTATGATTCCATTTGCCCCTCTTACGATTCCAACATTTTTAAGTGATGAATGGAAGTCTATTGGTATTGGCTATTTAAAAAATATTATGGTCTATGCGGTACAAGGGGTTCTTATTTTTCTGATTGTTTCTCTTGTTCCTTTGTTTGAATCTGCTGGGAAAATAGCTGTTTCAAATGGTGCAGGAGTCTTGCAATCACTTGCGATTATGTTTGGTAGTTTGGTACAAGCTATCTTACTGATTATTGCCCTCGTTGGTTCTCAACGTACGGCTCGCTCAATCTTAGGTATGTAATTAGATAAAGGCTAGGAAGTGATTGCTTCTTAGCCTTTTTAGAAAGGAAAGTCATGAATACACGTGTCTTTAAAGACATCTCAAAATACCAACACAGGGCTTGGTTAGGCTTCACTACAAGGCAAATCATCTTTGTTTTACCAGCCTTTATTGTCACAATTATTGTTTTGGGCTTGAATCTCTTTTTCTGGCAATTTGGAGATTGGTTTGTTTACGGTTTTGTGTTTGCCTTTACCATCCCCCTCATGCTTTTTGGAGTCTATAAACCCAATGATTTATATTTTGAACATTATTTGAAATACCGTCTTCATTTTGAATTAACGGTTCCCCTACGCACAATTACAGGAAAGAAAGGACATGAACATGAAAAGAAAATCAAATACATTAAAGAAACAAAAAGCTTCAATGACTTATAAAAAGGAAGAAGTTAAAGGGAAAAAAGAGGAAGTGTTACCCTCTACGGCGAATACCATTTCCTATCAAGCCCTGTATCAAAATGGTCTAATGCAGGTAAAAGAAGATTATTTCTCACAAAGCTACTTACTTGGGGATGTCAATTACCAAACCGTTGGTTTAGAAGATAAGGGGGCAATCATTGAGAAGTATTCTGATTTGATTAACTCCCTAGATGACCAAACCAACTTCCAATTGACCATCTTTAATAAAAGATTGAATTTAGAAAAGTTTAGACAAAGTGTTTTGTATGAGGAAAAAGAAGATGGATATGATACCTATCGTAAAGAATTGAATCGGATGATGAATCAGAATTTAGACAGTGGTGAAAATAATTTTTCAGCTGTGAAACTGATTAGCTTTGGTAGAAAGGATTCTAATCCCAAACAAGCCTATCGTTCCTTGTCTCAAATAGGAGAATATTTCAAGAGTGGTTTTTCAGAAATTGATGCACGTTTTGAATCCTTGGCTGGAGAAGAACGTGTCAACTTGTTGGCAGATATGCTTAGAGGAGAACACCATCTTCCTTTTTCTTACTGTGATTTAACGAGATCTGGTCAGACAACTCGTCACTTCATAGCACCTAATCTCTTAGATTTTAAAAACAAGAATTACCTACAGATTAATGACCGCTTATTGCAGATTGTCTATGTGAGAGACTACGGCATGGAATTAGGGGATCAGTTTATCAGAGACCTCATGCAAGGAGATTTGGAATTGATTGTGAGTCTCCATGCTCAAAGTTCGACCAAGGCAGATGCTATGAAGAAACTACGAACAAAGAAGACCTTGATGGAATCCCAAAAGATTGGGGAACAACAAAAACTAGCTCGTACAGGTATCTATTTGGAAAAAGTAGGTCATGTTTTAGAAAGCAATATCGATGAAGCTGAGGAACTCTTAAAAACCATGACAGAGACAGGAGATAAACTGTTTCAAACAGTCTTCTTGATTGGGGTCTTTGGTCAGGATGAAGAAGAACTCAAACAAGCACTAGACACTATCCAACAAGTGGCCGGCTCAAATGACCTAATGATTGATAAACTACCATATATGCAAGAAGCAGCCTTTAATAGTTTGCTGCCATTTGGTTGTGATTTTTTAGAGGGAGTATCACGGAGTTTATTAACGTCCAATATAGCAGTGAACTCACCTTGGACTTCAGTAGACTTACAAGACCGTAGTGGGAAATATTATGGTATCAATCAAATCTCAAGCAATATTATTACCATTGATCGCAGCCTATTAAATACACCGTCTGGTCTGATTTTAGGAACATCTGGAGCTGGGAAAGGGATGGCAACTAAGCATGAAATTATCACGACCAAAATCAAGGAATCTGGTGAAAATACTGAAATTATCATCGTGGATCCAGAAGCAGAATACAGTGTCATTGGACGAGCTTTTGGGGGAGAAATGATTGATATTGCGCCCGATTCCCAAACTTATCTCAATGTCCTTGACTTGTCTGAGGAAAATATGGATGAGGATCCTGTAAAGGTAAAATCAGAATTTCTTTTATCCTTTATCGGTAAGTTATTGGATAGAAAAATGGATGGGAGAGAAAAATCGATTATCGACCGAGTTACGAGACTCACTTATCAGTCATTTAAAGAGCCTTCTTTGGAAGAATGGGTCTTTGTCTTGAGCCAACAACCAGAAGAAGAAGCGCAGAATTTGGCACTTGATATGGAACTGTATGTCGAAGGTTCTCTTGATATTTTTTCTCATAAGACCAATATTCAGACAGGATCTAACTTCTTAATCTATAACGTTAAAAAGTTAGGAGATGAGTTGAAACAAATCGCTCTTATGGTAGTGTTTGATCAGATATGGAATCGTGTTGTTCGGAACCAAAAATTAGGGAAGAAGACCTGGATTTATTTTGATGAAATGCAACTTCTCTTATTAGATAAATATGCCAGTGATTTCTTCTTTAAATTGTGGAGTCGTGTCAGAAAATATGGAGCCAGTCCGACTGGGATAACCCAAAATGTCGAAACCTTATTGTTAGATCCAAACGGTAGACGGATTATTGCAAATAGTGAATTTATGATTCTCCTAAAGCAAGCAAAAAATGATCGAGAAGAATTGGTTCAACTCTTAGGATTGTCAAAAGAACTTGAAAAATACCTAGTCAATCCAGAAAAAGGTGCAGGACTGATAAAAGCTGGTTCCGTTGTAGTTCCCTTTAAAAATAAGATTCCTAAAGGCACTCAATTGTTTGATATCATGAGTACAGATCCTGATAAAATGGCTTCTAATTAAGGGGAAGGTAAATGAAGGATAAAAGAGAAATCATACGTGCCCGAAAGGCATTTAGAAGAAGTCTAAAAGATGAGAAGAAATTCTTGAAAAAAGGAAAGAAGGAGGTGAAGAAACAGAAAAAAGATTCCGCTGTACTGGATGAAAAAGCATGGAAAAAAGAGATAAAGAAAAAGCTAGAGGAGATGAGAGAAGCTTCAAAGGCTAGAGTAAAACAAGCAAATGAAGACTACAATCATATTCTTCAAAATAGTCCTCCATCTCTTTTAAATCGCAAAGAATTAAGAGACAGACGATTACCTCATGCTAGGAAACGATTGAAAATAGCAAAGAAGCAATATAGAGAAGCCAAGGTAGAAGCAAAAGAAGAAAGAAAAGAGAGTCGTAAAGAAAGAAAAACCAATCAAAAATTTCTTTATGGTCAGGAATCGAAAGCAAAATCCAATTTTTTCTTTCAAGGGAAGAGTTTAGAAGAATTAAAAGTTAAGAAAGAAGTCAAGACCGCAAAAGAGAATCTAAAATCTACTAAACAAGCCTATAAGTCCAAAAAAGTCAGTAGGAAAGCCAAAACTTTTCTTTATGTCCTTGGACGTGAAGGTGGAGAGTTAGCTTCAGAAAATGAAGATTTAGATGGTTATCGCACACTTCAAGAGACAATTAGAAAAGGGAAACGCTACAGTCGCCTTTCTTATAACCTTGGAAAAGCTAGTGTCAAAACAGGACAAGCAACATGTCGTTTTACCAAGAAAAGACTGACCAACACAAAAGAGCGATACCATCATTTTAAGGATGGAAAAGGATGGAAACTAGCGAAAGATAAGCCAAGTTCCTTTAAAAATCGGTTTCGAAAATTAAAGAAACAAGGTCTTACAAGTGTCCGAAATATCTATCAAAAACTAAAAGCAGCCTTTTCCTTCTTTACATTTGCGGCTGGAAATCCTGTAACCTGGATAGTTGGAGGAATAGTCTTTCTTCTTTTACTTATAATGAGCTTCTTTTTAGGATTTTCATCTGCTAGTTTGATTCAACAAGATGAATTTGAATTAACAAAAGCTTATACCCACCTAACTTGGGAAGACGCAGAACATACTCGTACAAATGACAAAGGAATTACCTATTACACAAAAGTTGATGATGTGATGGGGTATATGAACTTTAAATTCCATGACTATGAGTTACACAAACCAGTTCACTTATTTAGTTCAGAAACTTACAAGGATTATCTATCTACTTTGTGGCATGATTTAAACGATGGGGAAGATTTGAAATCCATGCAAGACCTCTATGAAACTCCTAAGTATAAACTATCGAAAGACGATCAAGAGGAAATGAAGGAACTAAAAGAAGAAGGTATCTATGCTTCCATGCAGGAATTGGACAATCCATTTGAAGGGAAAAGTAACGAAGATAGTTTGACCATGACTTATCGTTACGGATATTATGATCTAGACGGAAAACCTACCCTTCAGGAGTACATTCTACTAGAAGCAAAGGCTCACCAAACAATTGTCGCACCAATGGATGGAGTTGTATCTCTAGATGGAGACAATGTTATTCTCACTAACGGAAAAGGAGAGAATGAGAGTCGATTGACCTTGTATTCTATTCATAATGGCCGTGCGATTGAGGGAACAAGAGTCCTAACAGGTGATATTATTGGTGAAACACCAGACGATACAGGTTTGAAAGTTTCCTATCAAAAGTATAAGAACAAGAAAGAAAAATTGGTGTATGTCAATCCGCAATTTTATTTTCCAAAAGTCATTCAACTTCAGACCACTATCTTACCAGCCATTGGTCAGTTTGGTGGGGATGAGTTTGAACGAGCAAAACATATTTATGAGTTTTTGAAATCTCAAGGGGCAAGTCCCCAAGCCATTGCGGCTATTTTAGGAAATTGGTCGGTAGAGTCTTCTATCAATCCTAAACGAGCTGAGGGAGATTATTTATCTCCTCCAGTTGGCGCTACCGATTCCTCATGGGATAATGAAACCTGGTTAGCGATAGGAGGACCAGCCATTTATAGTGGTGCTTATCCTAATATTCTTCATAGAGGTTTAGGTTTAGGGCAATGGACGGATACTGCAGATGGTTCAACACGTCATACAGCTTTATTGAATTATGCACATAGCAAAAATAAGAAGTGGTATGATTTAGACCTCCAACTTGATTTTATGCTTCATGGGGATAGTCCTTACTATCAAAGTTGGTTAAAGGATTTCTTTGGAAATACAGGCAGTGCAGCCAATCTGGCCCAACTCTTCCTCACCTATTGGGAGGGAAATTCTGGTGACAAACTACTGGAAAGACAAACCAGAGCAACGGAATGGTATTACCAAATTGAAAAAGGCTTTAGTCAAACAAATGGAGGACAGGCAAAGAGTGATCCACAATCCCTTGAAGGGGTTCGTGGGGACTTGTATGATCATTCTGTTCCTGGTGGTGGAGATGGTATGGCCTATGCTTATGGACAATGTACATGGGGTGTTGCGGCTCGTATGAACCAGTTAGGCTTAAAATTAAAAGGTAGAAATGGAGAAAAGATTTCAATCATTAATACCATGGGAAATGGTCAGGACTGGGTTGCGACAGCTTCAAGTCTTGGTGGAGAAACGGGTTCCACACCAAAAGCAGGTGCTATTGTCTCTTTTGTAGGAGGTACACATGGTACACCAGCTATATACGGTCATGTGGCTTTTGTAGAGAAGGTCTATGATGATGGTTCTTTCCTTGTGTCTGAAACCAACTATGGTGGCAATCCTAACTATACCTTTAGAAAAATCTCGCAAGCAGATAGCGCCATTAGTTTTGCCTATACTACGAAATAGAAGAGTTTATACTTGAAATTTTAACCATTTTCAGGTAGAATAAATAGTGTAGATGAGTAGTCGGCTCATGGTCAATCTGATAGTAATCTTGGACATAAGGGCCAAGCGGTGGCGGACACCAGAACGAAATCCGATAGCAATCTTGGACGTAAGGGCCAAGCGGTGGCAGACACCAGAATAAACCGACTGACTAGGTGGCTTACAGACTCTGTAAACCACCTTTTTTGTGAGGAAAATATGGCAAATTCTAGAGATTATCGTAATCCAAATTACACCGAAAAAATAAAACTTCAGCGTTTTTTTACACAGTTACAAATTGCGGCTTCTTTTTTTAAAGAACACTTCGTTGGCAAAATCATGTATTATGAAACGGAAATAGAAAGTGTTGAACTTCATTTTTCACCTACTAATTTCATGCACCTATGTGGTGTTGATTACCGAAAAGGTGCAGGCAGTTTCTTTGACGATTGTTTAAATAGACATGTCATAATTGATGAGTTGAAAATAAAAAAAGATGGAACCACGATGCAAAAGTTACAAGTTTTGGGATCCATTGAGGAGTTATTGGGAAAGCATGTTCATCTAACTGGTTCAGGACGTTATTTGTATTTGGAGTTTGATTATGCTCTACGTACAAGAAAACAGATACTAGCATTAACATTGAAGGAGACCTCTAGGAAAATTGTTCCTCAATCTTTATTAGATTTGAAGAGAAAGACAGTATTTCCAAAAGGTCAAAAAGTAATTTCAATTTACTCAAAACATTTACAAACATCGGAACTTCTTTATTATTTAAAAGATTAGTTTACATATCTTTTGTGGCATAAAATATATTTTTATCATTTTCAGGAGAACGCAGTTTTGGCTCGTTCTCTTTTTTTGTTGTGATACTTCTTTCAAGGAATATTTGGTAGGATTGGAGTGAAAAAAGATTAACTAGGAAAGAAGGAAGTATATGGAAGCCATTTATCAACGTGATTCGGATCAAGATGGACTGACTGATGCTCAAGAATTGGCGCTAGGAACCAATCCTCTTAGCGCAGATTCTGATGGTGATGGACGTTCAGATTTAGTGGAAGTAGAAGAAGGAACCAATCCCTTAGAAAAGGATTTACAAGACATAGACCAAACAAGTATAACTGAACCGTCTTCAGTATTTATGGAAATGAAACAAAAGATTTCAGATATGATGGAGAGTCACTACAAGGAATTTATACAGGCTCTGATTAGTATTGAAACAGGGATTGAAAACGAACAAGACCTTGAAGACTTATATACTTACTACATGAGAACAGATGCCGTTTCTCTTTTGTCTAGTGATTTAGAAACCAGTCCTCAAGAGGTTGAAATGGAGATAGAGTTGTAGGGGAATCATGTGATTCTCCTATTTTCGTATAGATGAAAGGAGCAAGTATGGAAGTAATGCAATTATTGGCTATGTTTCGTGGAACAATTCCAAAAGATAGAGAGAAAATGGACTTATTTCTTCGTTATCAAGCACAACATTTTGATGAGAAATGGCAGGACTTAGTAGAGAGTTTTTTGACTGAAGAGGGAAAGATAAAAGAGATACCTCATGTCTATTCTTTTCATCAAGATATTGTTTCTTTCCTAGAGGCCAGTTCTGAAAATAATGACCAAGATTTAGAAAGTTACACAAGAAATTTTGGACAAGCAGGTCTAAGTAAATTATCTCAATTAAGCAATTGGGAGAAAAACTTGGTTCTAGAAGTCGCAACCTATAACCTTTCCACTCGATTTCACATTCAATCTGAAAAAGAAGAACTAGAACAACTAAGTGAGCTTGTATTTTATCAGAATCAGGATGTCAATTTAGTCAATGTCTATCGGGTTGCGAATAATCTATCTGATCGCATTAGTAGAGATATAGAGAAGTTTCTTCTAATGGTTGATTCCAAAGAACTAAAAAAAGAGGTTCTTGAGATTCATTTTGAAGAAAAAGAGGGAGATGTTCTAGCCTATTTGGGTTCAGAATTGATGGCTACTTTAGATACCGTTACGGATCTTGTCCATCATGAAGAAAACTACACACAACTCCCACTGACACAAAAGCTGAAGATTATTACTCATTTTGATGAAGTGAAAGCTATAAGAGAAAAGTCTAATCAAGTAGAGGAATCTTTATCTCCTTCAAGTGATATTGAACAGGAAACGGAAGAAACGAACTCTTTTTCTAATGTCGATAAAATTGTAGAAGAAGCTTTGAGGGAATATCCAATTGGTTCACAAGTAAGTTATAAAGGACAAGTATTTCAGTTGGTTTCGATTGAAAATGCTCAGTTAAATGACTTGGTTCGCCTAGAACTATTCAGTGATTCCAACCAGTTATTTGAAGAGAATCCTATCTTATACTTGAACAGTTTGGAAGAGATTGAACAAGTGTTGTCTCATGTAGAACTTGAAAAAGAAGATTCAGAGATTGAGATTGATCCATCAAGTGAAAGTCAGGAAATAGATTTGTTTTCCTACCTGGAAGAAGATAATGAAAAGGAAAAGGACAAGGAAACAAAACCTTTAATTTCAGGTATAGAAGAGACGGATGTTACTGTTCAAGATTTTGTTTTTCCAGATGACTTAGAGGACTTTTATCCTAAGACAAATCGAGAAAAGATTGAAACGAATATCGCCGCAATTGAACTTGTTAAAAGATTAGAAAAAGAGGGACGACAAGCGAATCCAGAAGAACAAGAGCTACTCGCCAAGTATGTCGGCTGGGGCGGTCTTGCCAATGAATTTTTCGATGAACTCAATCCAAAGTACGAATCAGAACGTTTAACTCTTAGGAGCTTAGTAAGTAAATCAGAATACTCCACCATGAAACAAAGTTCTCTTACAGCCTATTATACAGACCCAATGATTATTCGCCAGATTTGGCAAAAATTACTGGATGATGGTTTTGAAGGAGGAAGGATACTAGATCCTTCTATGGGGACTGGGAACTTCTTTGCGGCGATGCCTAGAAGTATACGAGAGAAGTCAGAACTCTATGGGGTTGAATTAGACAGTGTGACAGGCGCAATCGCAGAACAACTCCACCCCAATACCCATATTGAAGTGCGAGGATTTGAAGAAGTTCCCTATCAAAATAATAGTTTTGATTTAGTCTTAACGAATGTTCCTTTTGGAAATTTTCGCATTGCCGATAAAAACTATGATAAACCTTATATGATTCATGACTACTTTGTCAAACACTCACTTGATTTAGTAAGAGACGGGGGACAAGTTTCGATTATCTCATCTATCGGGACAATGGATAAGCGGACAGATAATGTCTTACAAGAGATTAAAACCAACACTCATTTTTTAGGGGGAGTTCGTTTGCCGGATACGGCTTTTAAAAAGATTGCAGGTACTCGAGTGACCACAGATCTCCTATTCTTTCAAAAGGATCAAGCAAAGAATCTTAATGAGGAGGAACTTGTCTTTAGTGGCTCTATTCCCTTTGAGGAGGATAAGCGTGTCTGGATCAATCCTTATTTTGATGGGAAATACAATACACAAGTTTTGGGTGAATATGAGGTACGTAATTTTAATGGAGGAACCCTCAATGTTAAGGGGGAATCAGAAACATTAGCTACTGAAATAATGAAAGCATTAGAGAATGTAGAAGCACCTAAACAAATTGACAATTCTTTGAAAGCACCTGTTTTTATCCAAGAAGAAGTGGATAATTCTATCCCAAGTCATATACGTGAGAACTTAGCTCTATATTCTTTTGGATATGAGGGAAATCAAATTTATTATCGAGATACGCATGGCATTCGGAAAAGTTCAAAAGTAGACGAGATTAGTTATTATGTAGATGAGAAGGGAGATTTTAAAGCTTGGGACAGTTCCTTGTCTGAACATAAAATAGATCGATTCGTGCAACTTCATTTGACAGATGAGGAAGCACTAGATGTATACAAGTCAGAAGAAGCGAGTAAAAGAGGGAAATATAAGGGCTTGTTCAAAAAAACGGTCTTTTATGAAAACCCCTTATCGGATAAGGATATTAGTCGCATTAAGGGTATGGTTGATTTGAGAGAGACATATCAAGCCTTAATTGAAATCCAACGCCATCCAGATTATAGTCGGACAGATTTTCAGGTATTACTTAGTAAACTCAATCGTGACTATGATCGGTTTGTAAGCCAATTTGGATACTTGAATGTCTCAGTCAATCGGAACTTATTTGATAGTGACGATAAGTATTCTTTACTAGCAAGTTTAGAAGATGAATACATTGATTCTAAAGATCAGAAAGTAAAATATAAAAAATCTTTAGCCTTTGAGAAAGCATTGGTTAGGCCGGAGAGAGTGATTACAAGAGTTTCAACGGCTTTAGATGCCTTAAACTCCAGTTTATCAGATGGTAGAGGGGTTGATATAGACTATATGGTATCAATTTACCCTGAACATAGCCAAGCAGCTATTTTAGATGAGTTGGGTGACCAGATCTTAATGGATCCAGAAAGCTATTTAAGAGGGGAAAGAAAATATCTTTCTAAGAACCAGTTTTTGTCAGGAGATATTCTCAACAAGATAGAAGTAGTTCAACTATTAGTAGAGGAAAACAATCAAGAATGTGACTGGTCTCATGCTTTAGATTTGTTAGAATCTGTTCGCCCTCCAAGGATTCATCTGGCAGATATTGAGTTTAAAATAGGGTCACGTTGGATTCCTCAATCCGTTTATGGTAAATTTGCCTTTGAATGTTTTACCAACCGTGAATTTGAATTGTCTTCGCCTGATGTTGAACAAGTCATTGAAGTGAATCCTGTCGATGGGCAGGTTCATTTAAGGACATCATTTGCTTATCGCTATCCAAGTGCCAAAGATAGTAGTCTTGGAGTCAGTGGCTCACGTTATGATACAGGAAGAAAGATTTTTGAGAATTTACTTAATTCGAACCAACCGACTATTACTATGACTGTTACGGAAGGGGAAAAGAAAAAGACCATCACAGATTTGGAAAAAACCTCTGTTCTAAGAGCAAAAGAGCAGCATTTACAAGAGCTCTTTCAAGAATTTGTCTCACGGTATCCAGAAGTCCAACAAGTCATTGAAGAAAGTTACAATCGTCTTTATAATCGAACGGTTAGTCGAGAGTATGATGGTAGCCATCTAGTCATTGATGGCTTGGCACAAAACATCAGTCTTCGCCCTCATCAAGAGAATGCCATTCAAAGAATCGTAGAAGAAAAAAGAGCTTTATTAGCTCATGAGGTAGGTTCAGGAAAGACCTTGACCATGCTTGGTGCTGGGTTTAAATTAAAAGAGTTGGGGATGGTTCATAAGCCCTTGTATGTGGTGCCCTCTAGTTTGTCTGCTCAATTTGGCCAAGAAATCATGAAATTTTTCCCTACTAAAAAAGTCTTTGTGACCACTAAGAAAGATTTTGTGAAGGCGAGAAGAAAACAATTTGTGTCACGTATTATTACAGGAGATTACGATGCCATTGTCATTGGGGATTCTCAATTTGAAAAAATCCCTGTCAGTAAAGAAAGACAGATGAATTATATCGAGGATAAACTCAATGAACTACGAGAGATTAAAACACATTCTGAAAATAAGTATACCGTTAAAGAAGCAGAACAATCAATAAGTGGTCTAGAGAAACAATTGGAAGAACTCCAACGTTTCAATCGTGATAGTTTTATTGATTTTGAGAACTTAGGAATTGATTTTCTCTTTGTGGATGAAGCACATCACTTTAAAAATATTCGTCCAATTACTGGACTTGGAAATGTAGCAGGGATTACCAATACAACCTCTAAGAAGAACGTGGATATGGAAATGAAGGTTCGACAGATTCAGGAAGAACATGATTTTAAAAATATTGTCTTTGCGACAGGAACACCTGTTTCCAATTCTATTAGTGAGTTGTATACTATGATGAACTACATTCAACCGGATATCTTAAAACGCTATCAAGTTGATTATTTTGACTCTTGGGTAGGTGCTTTTGGAGAAATTCAAAACTCTATGGAATTAGCTCCTACAGGGGATAAGTACCAACCTAAGAAACGATTTAAAAAGTTTGTCAATCTACCTGAGTTGATGAAAATCTATAAAGAAACAGCCGACATTCAAACACAAGATATGTTGGATTTACCTGTTCCAGAAGCTCGTATTATACCTATTGAGAGTGAGTTAACTGAAAACCAGAAACTCTATTTAGAAGAATTAGTTATGAGGTCAGATGCGGTTAAATGTGGAACAGTTGATCCAAGCCAGGATAACATGTTAAAGATAACAGGTGAGGCACGGAAACTAGCTATTGATATGCGTTTATTAGACTCTAGTTATAGTCTAGCAGACAATCATAAACTGCTTCAGGTAGTGGATAATGTTGAAAGAATTTATCGTGAAGGAATGGAAAATAAGGCTACTCAGATGATTTTTTCAGATATTGGAACACCTAAGAAAAAGGACAATGGCTTTGATGTTTATTCTGAGATTAAGGCTTTATTAGTTGATAGAGGAGTCCCTAGTAAGGAAATTGCCTTTGTACATGATGCCAATAGTGATGAAAAGAAGAATAGTTTGTCTCGAAAGGTCAATGCAGGAGAGGTGCGGATCTTACTTGCCTCAACTGAAAAAGGAGGAACAGGTTTAAATGTTCAGAGCAAGATGAAAGCAGTTCATCACCTGGATGTACCGTGGAGACCAAGTGACATTCAGCAACGCAATGGACGGATTATCCGACAGGGAAATGAAAACAAGGAAGTGGATATTTACCACTACATTACCAAAGGTTCATTTGATAATTATCTATGGGCAACTCAGGAGAACAAACTTCGTTATATTAAGCAGATTATGACTTCTAAGGAGCCGATTCATGCTGCGGAAGACATTGATGAACAGACCATGACAGCTTCTGATTTTAAAGCACTAGCAACAGGTAATCCATATCTCAAATATAAGATGGAACTAGAGAATGATCTAACTCTATTAGAAAATCAAAGACGCGCCTTTCAACGCAGCAAGGATCACTATCGTCATACAATCTCTTACTGTGAAGAAAATATTCCCATTCTTGAGAAACGATTAAGCAAGTATGAAGGCGACATTCAACAGTCTGAAATGTCGAAAGACCAATCATTTTCTATGACAGTAGGTAAGCAAGCTTTTGAGCAACGAGCTGAAGCAGGTGAATCCCTACACCGTCTTATCCGTCATAATCAATCTGACAGCAAAGAATTTCGTACCCTAGCAAGTTATCGAGGATTTGACATTAAAATGCTTAGTCTTCCAACAAATCAACCTCTTCCTGAAACCTTCTCTGTTAAGATTGTAGGAGAAAATCAATATTCTGTCAGTTTAGATTTGTACTCTCCTTTGGGGACAATTCAAAGGCTTCAGCATACGATTGATCACATTAAAGAGGACCAAGTGAAAACTCAGAACTTATTGGATGAATTAAAGGATAAATGGAATACTGCTAAGGTAGAAATTGAGAAAAACTTTCCAAAGGAAGAGGATTATCAAACTAAAAAGGCCGAATACAATGTACTCGCGCCATTGATTGAAACGGAAACGGATTTAGATATTATTGATCAGGCCTTAAGACAATTCCATGAAAAAGGAAAAGAAAAGCAAGAACAACTTTCTTTTGAATTGGAGTAAAAAATAGATACAAATAGCGGACAAGAAAAGGAAAGCGCGGTAGAATAAAGATAGAAAGAAACGAGGTAACAATTATGATGGAAGATACCTATTATCAATTAGAAGAGGCTTTGGTACAGGGATTTCAAACACCTGAAGAATACCATGCCTACAAGGAACTAAAGGAACATTTTGAGGAAGTGACGGGGGATTACAGTTTTTCTAAACGAGAGCTCACTAGTCAATTGGAAATCGCTCTTCAGAATCATCGAGGTGTGGACTTTGAAGAACATGAGAAAGAGGAGTATTTGGACTTAGTTCAAAAGCTAGAGGTATTTGATTCCTCTCTTGCCACCCATTATTGTCAATTGATTGACTAGAAAGGAGAAAGTCATGAATGATTTACTCCTTATCCCAGTAATTTTTTTATCAGTAGGAGGAATTCTCATTCTTTTATGGAGACTCTTTCTTATTGCCAGTGGACTTTTCCTTATTGGTTTTGTCAGTTTTCTTATTTTCGTGGAGGGATATGGAATTTATCTGTTCTTTACAGAGACTGAACTTTACACGGAAGATTTGGCACAGAATGGATTATTTAGTTTTACGATTTTCTTTATCATCGTTAATTTAGTTTTACTTGTATTAGTAAGTTTGGCGGGATACAAATGGAAGAGGGGATATTAACAAAAGTGGAGAAAACTATATTAGTTCCTCTCCACTTTTACGTTTCTAGCTAATTGGTAATTATAACTTATTACGATTGAAGTCACCTATCCTTATCTTTTAAAAAATGATCAATCTTAGCCATCATGAGCTTGTGCTCGTATATTTTACAGATATCACGAGCCTGTAAATAATAGTCAAGAATTTCATCGTGCTTTAAAAAATCTTTTCCGGCATTTGCAACGATAGTTAAAAGAGGCGCCAGCTGATAGCTGGTCTCTTTTTGTTTACAAAAGTCAATGGTTTCTAAGGCTTCTTGGACGGCTTCTAATTCCTTACCTTTAGAGTGTAAATAATAGGCGAAATTATGTTTAACTCGAATATAACCAAATAAATACTCTTGGTGGTTTAAATCTTTTTCCTGATACAAACTGATAAGAAGTGAGTTATTTTCTTCGTATTCTGCATCACGCCCTACAGAAAAATAAAAATTAGATAAAGTATTGAGGAGTTTAAGATACACAGATGAGCTGACCGAAAGCTTTGGCAAAGTGTTTTCTAGACTGGCGATAGCTTCATCTTTGGAACTATGTAAGTAGAAAAGGATAATCGCTTGAATCCATAGAAGATAAAATTCATCCTCAGTAGACAGATACTGATACTTTTCTTTTTCTAAGTTTAAGAGGTATTTTAAATCCTCGTAATTACGATCTTCAAGTAATTTTTCTGCTAATTTCTTAAACGGTGCTATATTGGAAGTCATTTCAATCTGTTCATCGAAAAAATAATCTAAGGGAACTTGAAGCCGATTTGCAAGTTTATAGAGTAAATCAGTAGCAGGCATATAGTTACCACGTTCTATTTTGCTGATTTGGCTTTGCTCACAAATTTCTTCGGAAAGTGTTTTTTGTGAGAATCCTTTTTCTTTTCTCTTGGCTTTTAGTTTATCAGATAATATGCTCATCTTTAAACCTTCTTTAAATAAATTTACGATTAATTATATACTTTTAAAACTAAAAATTTATGTACAATTGACTTAACTAGAGCTAAACCATTGATAAAACTGAATTAGAAGGATAAAGTACACTCATTAAGCAGTGTACTTTATTTTTGTTTTGTACATTATTTGTTGATTGCTTAATCAATACTACATCTCTATCAGGCAATTCAGACTTCATTTAGTCCTCTAAGACCCACGTTGAGGTGGTATCACTGCTTGTAAAAGATTAGAAACCTTTGAACGAAAGGGAGAATGAAAAGTGTGAAGGTAGCTTCTCTAATCGAATAGAGGGTAAGAATCAAAGTAATAGTTCAAGTATGGCTTCTGGATACTATAGTCTGACATGCTATCAATCTATTTCAGAAACTGGACAAATTGCCTTGAAGGAACTGAAGTGGATTTATAAGAGACTGTGACCGAGAAGTTCCAGTCTTTTTTTGGGTTTTAATGATATAATGAGATTATAAACGTGGATATTGTTTTAATTTTCTGGAGGAAGTGTAATGTTGAATTTAGTAAAAGGTCACCAAGTTAGCTTGGTAGAAAACCTGTTTGAATCATTTACAAAGTTAACTGAACATCATTTGATGGCGAATGTACACGCAGAAAAAATATTAGAGGTTTTTCAACACTTTATTGTGATTCATGACGAGCCCTTGTTTTTTATTTTGGAATTGCCTGTCAGTATTGATAGAGAAAAAGTGATAGCAAAGAATATTATCAAGGAATCCCATAAGGATGTTTATTATATTGATGGCTGTTCAAGAGAGGAATGCCTAGCACTGTTGATTAGATACGGTGATTTGCTTATTAATGATGGACTAAGTCAGTTTGGATTTGGTGGGCATAAAAGTCATGATGAGATCATGCTTGATAGCTATAATGTTGTGACAATTTATAGTGAAGAACTATCAAAATTTAATGACTTTTTTGAACCTCATAATATTCAATTTGTAGAAGAACTAGTGACAGCTTGGAAAACTTTTTCTAAGACCTCACCAGGAATCTCTGAACTCTATGAGAGTAATGGAAAAAATGTTTATGATTTGCCTGAAGAATTAGCTGAATGGGGAATATATTTAGCTGAAACTCGAACAGAATAGGCATATTTATAGGATTAGAAAGAGAATATTTCTATTCCTCTAATACCCCAAATTTAACTTTAGTAAATTTATAGAAGGAAAAGCTAGATGTAAGCACACGTTGATGTGTGAGTATTGCTCGTGAATGATAAAAGATAGGGTATAATTCATTACACTGTTTTTGGATAAATATTGTTAGTCTGTAACTTTTATGTTGCAGTTTTTCAATTTATACATGGTATAATTAAAATAATAAAATAAAGAGGATTTTTTATGAGTAAAGAACTAGTATTTCAAAGTGTAGAATCACTACAACAAGTTGTAAACGTAATTAATGAGAGGCTGCGGCATCTCTTAATGATAAAACACGTACAATAAGAGAGAGTCCAATCCCAGAAGTGTTAGCTGGAGCATTGGGAGCAGGTATTGGTGGCACAGGTACACAACTCTTTATTACAGAAAGATTTCATAGAGATAAAGCACAAGCTGAGACGCACGATAAATTTCGTGAGGTCTATTGAAAAAAAGTGCACGGGATTATATTGGAAGTTGTAAAAAAACTCATATTGAAAGGACTAATACTAATCATGAAAGAAATATCAAGCATAGAAAAAAATTTAAACATCTTGTTTCCTCAGTCATATAAAAATACCCTTGATAAATTCAATTTGTTTATGGAGATTGAATTCAACAACTATCAAATTAATCTGTTTAATGAAGAATCGTTGTTTGATAACTTAAATGGCTTTCCTCAATGGTGCTATTTAAAACACCTAGTAGAGATAAATAAAGAGAAACAACAGATGCCTAATATTGTAGAAAGGCATGACTCAAATGGATATATTGACTCAGAACGAGTAAAAAGAGGTTTGCTGTTTGGCTCTTTAGCTGATGGAGCGTGCGTGTATTTTGATTTGGAAGATGATTTCTCAATATGGGAGTATTGGCTAGATGATGGAAGCATCGGGAAAATAGCAGACAATTTCGATGAAATTCTTGAATATGGAAAAATTATAGATTTCGAGTAAATGTAAATTGTATCAAGGTTTAACAAACTCATAAGCTCGTCTAAAATAATTTTCAGTCGACCTTGCTCTATACGCTTACCCTTACCTGCTTCGTCTAAAAGGAAAACGGCCAGCACCAATGGAAAGTGCCGTCTAAAGAAGAGAACGCCCGAAACGATTTGCCTGAAACCGACTGGCGCGATGTGCAGTACGATATGCTGTACCTGCCCGTTCAGAAACCATCCGCTACCACTATGATTTCAACGGCAACCTCTTGTGGTACGGCGAATACACCGCTTGGGGTCGTCTGAAAAAGGATGAACGCGTTTATCGGAACGCGCACCAGCCGTTCAGACTGCAAAACCAGTATTATGATGAAGAGACCGGACTGCATTACAACTTGATGCGCTATTATGAACCTGAGGCCGGTAGGTTTGTGAATCAGGATCCGATTGGGTTGTGGGGTGGTAGTAACCTTTATCGGTTTGCACCTAATGCGCCAGGATGGACTGATCCCTCTAGTTTTATAGCTAGGGCATTAGTTTTCTTACCAGAAATAGATGCTGTTTTAACTGCTTTAGGGCAAGCTGCACTAACAGCAATTGGTATTGGAGCAGTTTTAAGTCTAAGTGGTGATACTTCAAAAGAGAAAAGTCAGGCTAAAGCACAGTCAAGGGTAGCGGTAAAGGCAGGCTCTTGTCATGGAAACTGTAAAAGTTCAAAAAAGCCTCAGCACGGATATAAAATTTACGATAAAAGAACGGGACAAATAATGGAATATGGTATCAGCGGAGCAACTAGAACAAAGGCAGATTCCTTTAAAACAGAAAATAATTCGCCGAGGATCCGAAGCAAATTGAGGGTTAAGTATGGTGGCGATCCTAATTATGCAGGCTCGGTAATGATTGATGGACTGCCAAATAGAGAAGCAGCTTTAGCGTGGAAAGAGGCACAGGTACGATTACATAAACTAAAATATGGCTCCCAGCCTCCAAGGCAAAAACGACCTATAGTTGATTAGGAGAAATTTATGATTAAAGTTATAGACTTACAAAGTGAATATAATATAAATCCAATATTTGCGGATTTTAGTAGACAAGCCTACGCCATTCCAACGCTATATGCTAAATCTCTGCCTAAATTTGAATCAAAACAGATTCATACCTGTTTGATTGTTTTGTATCCTCATGATGATTTCCCAGAAAAACCGAATATAAAAGGATTTGCAGATTTCTATCTGTATTTTAATTTTGATAAATATTTTGTGTCTTCTGATGCTGAGAAAAAAATGATGCAATTAGAAGCAGTCCATCAAGGAATGTTGGGAATTGCAGTCGAACAGGGGTGGAATACAGAACCATTTGAAATAGCATATCAAGCATGCTTAGATGCTAATCTCATCTTAAGTACTCAAATTAAAAAACGCAAAATGAGTCCGAATAGAAAACAGTATTTGTCCATATTTGCATATTGTGATCTCTATCATTTTAAAATTAATTGGGTAGTATCTGATAAGAAAGGGGCAATCCTTCACGAAGGATCTCTATTTTCAGAAGAACCTTCTTTCTTGGCTATGGGCTATCGGTTGAATTTCCGTTGGATAGATGACGAACATTTTATTGTTGAGTCCAATTACAAAGGATTGATTTCAGATACTTGGGAAGTTGATATTTCGAATGGTGCAGTCCTAGCAACTTGCTGGTTTTAGCCTGTGTGAAACTTCCAATTTTGACGTGGCGTGTGTAGCAAGCCGTAGCCCGCACAAAACCTTCAGTCCTGACGTAGGGTGTGTGCGGAACGAACGCACGCGGTTTCTGCTTTTCAGACGACCTTTGTTGTACTGCGCCCTGCCATTACTACACTTACGATGAATTATTATACAGGCTCAGTGATAATTGATGACTGCCAAATAGAGAAGCAGCTTTAGCGTGGGAAAAGGCACAGGTACGATTACATAAACTAAAATATGGCTTCCAGCCTCCAAGGCAAAAACGACTTATAGTTGATTAGGAAGTAAGGACTATCCAGGTGTGGATAATTGGAAAAATGTTGTCCTAGAAAAAGGGACAATATTGTTTACACTGTATCCACATGGGCCGGCAGGTATGGCTTCTGCCTCTGAGAATTATTTTGTTCGAGGATACGCTGTACGTTCTGCAAGAGGAAATGCCAGAGCATTTAACGATTCTGTACAGGTGAGACATAGTGGAAATGCTACTGCCGCACGTGACATGAGAAAACAATTACATATATTTGTAGTAGAAGAAGATATTTGCGTAGGAAAATCAAAAGCAAATAAAAAATATGGCGATGGGGGAGCAACCCAATATTATATTCGAGATATGGATAAACCGAAATTAACAAGTACTGGCAACCTTCGATCTTTCAGGAGGTAAAATTACATATGAATCAAATTAAATTATTTATACAACAAAAAAACATTGTCATCAATAATCTCTCCTTAAACTTTAATGATATTAAAGACATTAAAGAAAAAACTAAATTAATAAATTTTAAAAATATACAAGAAGGTATTTATTTATTTCAAGAAAATATTTATTACCTTGGAGAAGAAGGAAAAATATTTATCGACATATACAAAAAGGAAATTGATATCTTATTTAATGACTATTTTTATTTAACTAAAAACATCTTAGAATCAAAAATTATTCAAAATTTTCTTAATTTATATCCTCCTTTAAAATCATATTGTGTACTAAAAAGTGCTCCAGTACTCGAATTTAAAGGCCCTGAATTGGCATGGAATTCCCTTTTGTTCATCTATGACTCCAAACAGGCGTCAATAAGGCTGAATATTTCATTCTAAAATACTACAGTAAAATAATAAGAAGTATTTATGAAAAAACCATACGAAATACACTCAGATTTTTTTAAGAAAATGATTGCTTCAGGCTGGTATGAGAATAGAGAAATTATTTTAGATTCTCTACCCCACCATTTAGAGGAGTTACCTGATAATGTAAAAAAATTTCTAAGAGAAATATGGTATTTAACAATTAGTTATGACGCTTATTATCGTAGTAATGGACGCATCTTTCTATCTACGGTACTGCATAACTTTGGAGAAACCATATCATGGTCGATTACAGGCACAAGCGCGACGGCGTTTACGAAATTTACAAGAAAGGTTAAAAAAACGTTTGAGTAAGTCCATATCTGTTGGAGGATGTTCATCTACCAACTCGCCCAAACGATTAGATTAGGAGGATATTATGAAGAAATTGATGGTGTGGGGATATAGCGCACAAAGTTTAGATGAGTTAGCGAAAAGAAAAGTGCCTAAGGTTTCCTTAGGGGAAGTAGGAATATCAGAGGAATTCAACCCTAAAAAAACGCATCCTGATTTTGACTTTCCATGGAGTTGGTTCGTAAAGGGGCAAGAAATTCCTCCAATGCCTGAAAAGGTTTATGTCTGCTTAAAGAAAGCAAGGAGTGTTACTTTTGATTTTCTACCTTATGGCTACAACTTCTTTATCATGTCAGCACGTTTTTTGGAATTTATTAAAAAATATGGCTTTAATTATAATTTTGGTATGAGCGAAGCGATTATTGTCAATACAAAAGGCGAGCTATTGACAAATGAAGTCTATTATTTGGTAAGAATAGTTAGCTGGGAAATTGAGGATGAAATTGTTTACCCGGATTTAGGAAGAGATGAAAAAGGTTTTTCGCTGGAGGCATATACTAATTCGGATAAGGATATTTTGCTGTCTTCCAAGTATAAGTATATGGAAGCATTAATGGTGTCAGAAAATTTAAAAGAAAAAATATTGGAAAACTTTTCTTTGCCTTTTCTTTATTCTTTGGAAGAGTGGAAGGAATTGAACAATTTAGACAGTTTTTGGGATTAATAAAATATATAACATTTTGAATTATGAGGTATTATATGATTGAAACAACTAAAGATATGATTTCTGTGTGGATGGGGACATCTTTTAAAACACCTGATGAGTTTAATGAATATACAGATGGAATGGAGGACTCAGATTCTCATTGTCCAGCTTTTGCAGATTTTGGAGTTTCATTTATTGATTCTGATTATTTTGTGGCATTCCAGACAGATAATGGAGAAATTGTACCAGTTGAAGTGTTAGCAGAAGAAGTTGGGGCACACTCCAATAAAGTTATAAAAGATATTGTGAAAGTAGCAAAAGAGAAAGGAATAAATGAAGGTAATTCTTTATATTACTATTCTAATGCAACATTTTATGAGGAAAATCTAGATAAACTTTACAATGATCTGAAGTTTATAGGAACTTTTAAAGACCCAAGAAAAAAATATCGCTAGTGATAGTGAAATATTAGTCAGGATATCCACCCGTACGGCAGATATACCTATATCTACATCGATTCCGACAGCTACGAACCTTTAGCTCAAATCTTTGACGACGCCAAAGACGGTAAAAGCAGTATTATGATGAAGAGACCGGGCTGCACTATAACCTGATGCGTTATTACGATCCTGAAGCAGGTCGGTTTGTGAATCAGGATCCGATTGGGGTGTTTGGTGGAGAGAATCTGTATCAGTTTGCATCGAATATCACGGAGTAGATTGATCCTCTTGGGCTTAAAAAGAAAGCCTCTTCTCTAAACCCTAAATTTGTATCTACTAAATCAACAGGTAGAATTAATCCTCGGAATGCTCTTGAAAGAAAAATTATGGTTCAAGTCAAAAAGCGATCTGAAAAAGGAAATGTGATAATTAGGGCGGACCAAATTGGCGATCGATGTTATACAGGGAAAAGTTGGAATAAAACAGAAGAAAAAATAGATGGGGTTACTATTCACTATATGGCAAAATTTGATAAAGCTGGAAAAATGACATATGTTACTGATTATAAATTTAAAAAGAGGTTTTTATGAATAAATTCATTTACAAAAATGCTTCTGATATTACCAGTCACTGGGAATTATGCAATCAAAATAAATATCCTTTTATTACAGTTAATAATATTGATAGGAATTTTAATGAAATATTTTTTGATATAACTAATATAAGCAATAAATTAGAAGAAGTTTCTAACTCCATAAGAGAAATATCCTCTTGTTATAATAAATTTTTTTTAATCCCTGACTATATAACAGAACGATATGAATCACAATATTATTACTTTGAATTTCCTGTTATAAATACTCACTCTGAACTTATTGCAAATCAGCTTTTTGATTATTTACTTGACAACATAAGCTAGAGCCTATTCTTGTAGCATATCACAAGGCCGTCTGAAAGAAGAAACCAAGGTAACGGATAGCGCATACCAGCCTTTCCGCCTACAAAACCAGTATGCCGACCGTGAGACGGGGCTGCATTACAATCTGATGCGTTATTACGAGCCAGAGGCCGGACGGTTTGTGAATCAGGACCCGATTGGGTTGTTAGGTGGAGAGAATCTGTATCAGTTTGCTCCGAATGCGCAGGAATGGCTTGATGTTTGGGGAATGTGCCCGACCAACAAAAAAAACCAAATAAACCTAAACCGCTGTTAAAGAATTTATTCAAACGTTGGAAAAGAGGCGAGCGTATTGATTAACCATTACCTAACGGTGATATGCCATCTTGGGATGTTATTAGGTCAAGATACTGGAAAAATAGGTATTTAGCCTCGAAAAGTACAGGAGAATTTTCTCCTGCAAATATGAGTAGAATAAAAAGAGGATGTGCTCCTTTAAATGCAAATGGAAATCCCATGGAGTTGCATCATCATGTGCCACAACGCTTATGTCGTGCAGATAGGCATAGTCCTTTTAATTTGAGAAAAGTAACTATAGAACGACATGCAGCGCTTGACCCTTATAGGAATCTAGGAGATTAGCTATGAAAGCAATAGAAATTTTAAAGAATTTTGTGGAAGAAAAATTATCAACTGAAGAATTGGAAATGGCGTTGTCTTCCAATCAAGAATTAATTTCCCTGTTGGAAAGTACTAAAGCCAAACCTTATATGAATAGTAATTCCACTTATGAATATTTAATTAGTCAGGATTTGACATCTCTTGATTCAAAGTTGAATTTGATGGATATTTTCAGGGAAATTTTAGATTACAAGCATATCCCGTACTCTTCGAATTCAACGACAGAAAAAAAATTCGATTTAATTTTGGAGGCTATTCCTAACTGGATACCTGCTGATATGGGTTATTTAAATTTCTTGTATGATAAGTACAAACCTAAGACAGCGACCACTTTAAAAAAGATTATTAAGGAACATTTCATTTGTATGGATAAATATCCCAAATGGTTACAGGAGCCTGATTGGCCTATCGTCGACAATATTCCTGCAATGTTTCTAGGGCAGTTAGATATAACAAAGTTGAAGCATGATACTACTTATCTATACATTTTTTGGGATAAAAAATTAGACAGATACATAGAAATAATACAGTCTCTATAAATGGGAAAACCGTAGCAGGCTGTAGCCTGCATGAAACTTCTAGCAAGCCTTAGCTTGTACAAAACCTCCAGTCCTGACGTAGGGGGTATGCACGCACGCGGTTTTTCAATTTTCAGACGACCTCTACCAAATTGCCACCCCCGACAGCGGCGAACGGCTGCTGTTTGCCAAAGTCGATTCTGGCAAACAGCGATTTAACCGCCATTTATGGACGTGAAGGCAAAAAACTAGCGGTTTCGCCTACCGCAACCATATCATGGTCGATTACAGGCACAAGCGCGACGGCGTGTACGAAATTTACAAGAAAGGTTAAAAAAACGTTTGAGTAATTCCATATCTGTTGGAGGATATTCATCTACTAACTCACCAAAACGATTAGATTAGGAGGATTTTATGAAAAAATTACTAGTATGGGGATATGCCCTACAAAGCATGGATAAAGCGGGAAAAATGGGGTTACCACGTGTAGGCAGTGGTGTTCTAGGTATATCAGAGAAGTTTAACCCTAAAAAAACGCATCCTGATTTTGACTTTCCATGGAGTTGGTTCGTAAAGGGACAAGAAATTCCTCCAATGCCTGAAAAGGTTTATGTCTGCTTAAAGAAAGCAAGAGGTGTTACTTTTGATTTTCTTCCATATAATGATTTCTTTATCATGTCAGCGCGTTTTTTGGAATTTATTAAAAAATACGGGTTTGATCATGATTTTGGAATGAGTAAAGCAATTATTGTCAATACAAAAGGTGAGTTATTGACGAATGAAGTCTATTATTTAGTAAGAATAGTTGATTGGGAAATTCAGGATGAAATTGTTTACCCAGATTTAGCATTAGATGAAGATAATTTTTCACTGGAGGCATTTACTAATTCAGATAAGGATATTTTATTGTCTACCAATTATAATTATTCAGGAGCATTCATGGTGTCAGAAAATTTAAAAGAAAAAATATTGGAAAACTTTTCTTTGCCTTTTCTTTATTCTTTGGAAGACTGGAAGGAATTAAATAATTCAGACTTTTTTTAGGATTAATATAAATCAAAAAAGTGTTGGATGAACTTTTTTCCATCCCAACATCTACTCACTCTCTCGTGGGAGAGGGCAAAACGACTGCCTCAACCAACTGACCGCCCACATCGACGGACTCGGTGCCAAAACCGCCTACGAACTCGCAGTGGACGGACTACCGCTCAAACGCACCCACTTCGTCTGGGACGGAACGCGATTACTTCAGGAGTATACCTACAAAGGCAGCTACACCTATATCTACACCGACCAAGACAGCTACGAACCGCTGGATCAAGTCTTTCACAACAACCAAGACGAAGCACACTACCTTAGCTATTTCCACAACGACCAAATCGACATACCGAGGGAGATGACCGACATTCATGGCAATCTGGTTTGGCTTGAGCTGCATTTTGATCCGGATCTATTGAATAGAATTACAAGAGTCATGGGGGCAATGTCTGAAGGTGTCAGAAAGGAGCTAGAAAGATGGGAATTTTGCGTAGAGTAATTACTTCTTTAAAAAGATAGGAGTTGAATCAATGGAGCCTAAAGAATTAACATCTGAAATTTTACTGGAAAGTGTTTTAGAATGTACAAATTTTGTAGTAAATGAGATACCAAATTTATACAGTGCAGTAATGGAAAGATTAAAAAAAGACGATGAATTATTTTTCATGAATTTTGTTGAAGATGAGAATGAGCAGAATGATTATTATGGATATGTTTATAATAAAACGAATAGAAAAATATACGAATATGCGTTCCATGATGACAAATTAGTGAAAAATAGGAAGTTGTCTCTTATTGAAAAGAAAATTGGAGAGTTAACAACGAAAGATATTCTTGAATTATCTATAATAAATTTACTGTAATCTCTAAATATAGCTATGTTTGCTCTTGTACTTTTATGTAAGTGAGCAGAAGCAAGTCCTAGTTTGTATGAAACTCCTATTCCTGACGTAGATTTGTGTGTAGAACAGGTACGTGGTTTCTGTTGTTCAGACGACCTTTGCTAAGTTGCGTTTAACCGCCGCTACGCTTACATCATAGAGGATATAACCAAACAATTATGGAAATAGTAGATAATATTGATAAAAATTCTAAATGTGATAGAGAAAGGCTAGAAAAATTCAATTATTACAATCCAAAATTCATAAGGCACTTAAGTCAGGAAGTATGTCTTTATATAAACTGACAACAAAACAAGATTGGATTAATTATTTAACATAATAAGGAGTAGCATTATGAATATAATGTTAGAATTTATAAAAAATAATCTATTAGAAGTATCAGGTAATTTTCAAAACAGCCGATGGAAAATTATTCAAGATATTTCAGTAGCACAAAGATATGCAAATCAGCAGTATGATTTAGAGACTGTTTGGGCGGATTCGCGTGAATCGAACTCACTAATTTTAAAGCTATCTACAGATGAAGATGACAATTTTTGGGATGAATATGCTGTTCCTGCAATTGAAAAAAAATTAAATTCCTTGAACTTAGAGGAGGGATTAAAAGATAGTTTATTTAGTGATATAGATGCCGATTTATTTAATTGTTATTTAAATAACAAATATAAGAAAAATCATCCTTTTTGGAATATGATAGAAGATGCTTATTTTAAAGGATTTTGGCCTTGTGGATGGGAAGGTAAATATCCTGAGGGGAAGCTTGTCGTTTTTAAATTAAACTATGCTTAAATAAAAAACATCCTTCAGCAAGAAGACCTGGAGGTTATATAACCTATGACGTGGATTCCCATGGCAGATTGAGCCCCAAGCAAATTAAACAAGCACTAAGTCAAAGTTACAAGTATTTCAAAGAACAAGGAGCACTTTAAAATGAATAAACATGAATTAGAAGCCTTATATACTCTAAATGATCCTGCTACTAGCCAAGCTATAAAAATGTTACCTCCAGAGTGGCATAGTTTATATCCTTCATATCTTCAATTTTTAGAACTAAGCAATGGATTATTTGGAGATGAGATAACCCTTTTGGAGGCCGAAGATATCCAACAAAGGAATATTGACTATGAAGTAAAAGAATATTTGCCGAATTTTCTTATGATTGGAGATAATGGTGGAGGGGTTGCCATTCTGATGGATAATAAAAATCAAAATATTTTTGCTGTCGGCATGGGAGTAATGAGTGAAGACTCCTTAGAAAAAATATCATCTTCTTTAGAAGACTTTCTATTAGTAAAAAAAGGATTGTTTAATTATTTAGAAAACTAGTTCTAGCCCGCGCACCCCAAAAACACAGGTTGGGTACAACCAAGTAATCCGTATCCAGTATGAAACTTCTTCAGGTATTACGAGCCTGATGCGGATCTGTTTGTGAATCAGGATCCGATTGGGTTGTTGGGTGGGGAGATTTTGTATTGGTTTGCACCTAATACAACGAAATGGAATGATCCATTAGGACTAATGAACAAATGTGATAATTGTTCAAAAACTGGAGTAGACATAAACCTTGTGCAAAGGAAACCAGTAACATTAGTTGCTTGTCAAACAGGAAAAGGGGACAATTCATTTGCTCAAAAATTGGCTAATGAATTAAAAGCACCTATACGTGGTGCAACAGAAAATGTTAGTGCAGTTACAGGAGAGGTTTTAAATGGAGGTAAATATGTTACATTTAAGCCATAAAATCCTTAAACTTATTTTTTTAAAGTATTTTTCTAACGTCTTATAATAACTCATACAGTAAGGATAGAGACATGAAATCTAATGCCAACATTTCAATAAATGACAGTATGTATATTTCTAAAACTGATCTGGAAAAGTTAAAAATTGATGCTTCCTCTGGCAATAGTCAAGCAGCATCAAAATTAGCTAATTATTTTGCTTTTTATGAATTTAACAATGATAAATTTATATTTTGGTTAATTCGATCAGCCGAATTAGGTAATACTCAAGCACAATATGATTTGGCCTATATATTCTTTGATCATTACCAAGACAGTAAAGACAAAAACAAATTAGACGAAGCGGAAAAATGGGCTCTACTTGCTCAAAAAAATGGGATGTCTATTACTAACCTACTCACTGATATACATCGAGAGATTGATATTGCTCAAGAAGGATTAAGAAACTAAAGCTCAAAGAAAACGATTAAGAAAAGAAGCCAAGAAATTTCTTAGAAAATTGAAAAAAGCAGGTAAGAAATGCCCTTAAATTATTAGGAGAATTTAAATTAAAAAAAACGGATACGTTAATTTTAACTTTTTAGATAGTAAACCCAATATAAATAATATATTAGTTGGGCTAGATTTAGACTATTCAAATAAAGTGATAGCACCAGATGGTCATGAGTTAGCATTGATTGCTTTTATGCCAATTGAAAATTTATTGACTATTGCACCTCAATTTAAAACAGATTTTCAGGATAAGGAATATAAAGATAAAGTAATTTACGTTTTTTCTTATTACGATAAAGAAGATTATTTTCTTGACTACATTACTGAAATTGACGATGCTATTCAAGGATACACGAAAGTTATCATCGGAGATAAAAATCAGTTCAAGTTTAACCTAGATAAATTTTATCCAATTAATCCTATTGAGAATTCAGATGAAATGAGTTTTTTAGGAGGACAACCTGAATATTTACAACAAGAGAGTGATGATTTTCTAGAAAAATATATTTTCATAGGTCAAATTTTAGGAATGGATCTACCTGAAAAAGTAAATGAAATTTTTTATCTAACTGAGAACATAGGATATATTTTTATAAATCGAGATCTATCTGGTGGATTATTCTTCGTACAGACGACTTAAACAAAACTAAAAAGGATTGAATTATGAATGAAAGTATTGAAACAGTATTAAATAGTTTTCTGATGGAAATGTATAAATGGGAAGACAATGCTAATAAGCATATTGATGCAGGCACAGATATTCCTGATGAGATATTGAAACAAACACTAAAGGAAATATACGATAAATACCTAACAGATAAACCAAGAAAAATGGGAAAGTTAGAATGTATGACTGTTAACTACCCTCCAACATTCAATCCAAATAACGAGAAAATCATTGAAATAGAAGAAAAAGGTAGCTCTATAACTGTAAAAAGTGATGTTCTTTACGCTGGAATGGAAGTACAAAGACTTTATAAATTCAAAAAACAGGCAGGTCTCTGGAAATTAGATAATGTAAAAGAATTTGATAGTTATGATGGGAAATGGCATTCTATACATATCTAAATTCAAGTAATTAGCAAGCCGTAGCCGCATGAATCCTCCAATCCCGACGTAAAGTGTGTGCGGTACGTGCGCACACGGGTTCTGCTTTTCAGATGGCCTCTACGATGCCAAAAGACAGAAAGCAATAGTTAAAGGAAAAGTATTATGAAAATATTTAATTGGGAAAAAAACAAGACTTTATATAGATATCTTAAGAATGGTGATTTATTTTGTTTTAAAATAGCCGATAAATTATTCGGTTACGGTAGAATAATCGCTAAAAATAAACTTGGTGCCACTGTAGGAATTTTTGATTTGTTTACTTCAAGCCCAGTTGAGTCATTTGATTATAAAAATGCTGGAAATTACCCAATCCTATTCAAAACTGTTTTAGACTGTCATACCTTATTTGAATCAAAGCTAGAGTCAGACTGGCGGATAATTGCTCAAGATCCCGATTACCAAGATCCAATCCCAAGTGAAATTACTTCCATTAATCCTGCTTTAGAAGTGGCTCACAATGCAGATTTTTCCATTGCACAAAAAATAGATGAAGAGGAAGGTAAACAAAGAATACTCGAGAGAATTGAATTACGTGAAACACCAAGAAGTCATTATCATATCCTAAGTCTGCTGATTCGTTATAAACCAGAAATTTTTAATTTACCTATTGAATCATTTGCAGAATTTGGAGATTTTATTTCGGATGAGTTTCAAAAAATTCACCACCGGAATTTAAAAGCGTGAAAAGCAAGCCGTAGCCTGCATGAAACCTTCAGTCCCAACGTAGCAAGCTGTAGCCCGCACAAAACCTCCAATCCCGATGTAGGGTGTGTGCGGTACGCACAGGTACACAAGGTCTTATATATCCAGGAGGATCATTACAATTTATAGTGCATTCAGAAGAGGTTCAAAAAGTTAAATCGAAAAAATTAAAAGAAAGGGAAAGTTTTAGAAATGCCTAAGTTAAAAATTTTTCTTGAAACTCCTTTAGACTTTCAAGAAAAAAATTTTTTTGACAAATGGGAAGTTAGTTACCTTGATTTGATGGAAGTTAATCAAGGTTCTCCCCTAGTTGGAAGTCTGTCCATTAACGGTCAAGTTATTATTAAAGAACAGGGATTTGGAGGGCCTTTGTTGTATTTCAATAGAAAAATATATATTCCAGTTTTCATAAGACGATTTTGCGTTGTTGGATTTAGGCTTGCAATATTAAGTTTAGATGATTTATCAATTGAGTATATTGGAGGTATCGAAGACTTGGTTTATCTGAAAGAGATAAAAGATAATAGAATTTATTTCTATACAGATATATATAAAAGCACAGAAAAGAATTTAACTTTATATGAACAAATATAACTCAAGGCTATGCTGTAAACAGCATAACCAAAGGACTTCCATATTAATTAAAAAAATAGTAAATTAAGTATAACAAAGTTCAAGCAGATAGATATATGAGCAAGCAATTAACTAGAATTGGTAGTAAGGTTTTTGTAAAATACGGATCACGTAGTAAATGTGCATAGAAACTGATTGATAACAAAAATTTATAAAAGGAAAATTAAAATGAGTATTTTAAGTAATTATATAATTCAAGATTTGATCCAGAATGTATCTAAAGGAGTTACAGAGACATTTAAATTTGTATCAGAAAGATATAATTCTAATGATGTTTTTGCCTATACATTATATATTGATGACTATTGTTCATATCTGGGGTGGGCTGCTAACACTATTTCTCATTACAAAGAATTAAAGAAGAATCTGCCAGTTGAAGAACATTCTTTTGTAAAATGGTATTATTCAGAATTTGAAATAGGCACAGGTGAAGTCCCCGAAGAAATTGATAAAATATTTAACCAAAATATTCAAGAAATTTTAGATAATATTCAAAAATTATTAGATGAAGATTTTGAAGTTGTTCAAGCAAATGTATATGATGCTATTATCGAAGGATTTAAATTAGCATTAACTGAGATGGATAAAAATAAGATAAAAAATATAATATTTTATGTTTCTCTTGCAGATAGTGATAATGCTGAAATTATGGAAAATTATTCTGCTGAGCAATTGAATTCATATGAAAAGTTCATTACGTTCAAAAACAGATTTCAAAGCAAGCCGTAGCCCGTATGAAACCTCCAATCTCGATGTAAAGTGTGCGCGGTACGCACAGGTACACAACCGGATCAACGAAGAAGACGAAAGACGCCAACAAACCCACTACTTTTACTGCGACCAAACCGGCATCCCAAGAGAGATGACCGATAAAGACGGCAACCTCTTGTGGTTCGGCGAATACACCGCATGGAAAAATCACTATAAATGTAAAAGTTATCTAACATAATGGTAATCAAAAAGGTAAATGTGTAGGAAATGACAGTGTCAGACAGGATTTTTGAAATTGCCGTAGAGAATATTGGAAATATAGAGCCAGAAAAAAGTTAAGACGTAGAGACCTAAAAGCAGGTAAGTCTTATTAGTTTAATAAGGAGGATTTATGTTAAACAAATTTGTTTTAGAGCAGTTAATTGCTTTCTTTCAAAAAAATCCAGTCGCTCAAGGAAAGCCAACAACTGATGATGAGGTCCTCAATGTAGAGAAATCACTTAATGTTAAGTTAGATGAGGATTTTAAAGAATTTACAATGAGATTTGGTGGGTGTGTCGTTAGGGATGCTCAAATATATGGAATACATAATTCCGAATTTCTTGGGGAAGATACAATTATTGATTTAAATAAAGAATTTTCCGATTATCTTAAAGATGGCAAAAGTAATTTAATAATTGGCACTGATGGCTGGGGAAATCCTATTTATATTTCCCCATCTAAAACGGTAATGATTTACAATCAAGACACTGATGAATTGCTAACTCTAGCAGCTAATTTTTCAGATTATTTAGAGAAAATTCTTAAAAAACAAATTTAGTAAACTATTTAAACTCAGACCATTTCAGACGGTCTCGATACCTCTTTGAAGTAGTCTGAAAACCAGTATGCCGACCTCGAGACGGGCTGCATTACAACTTCTTCAGGTATTACGAGCCTAATGAGGGTCGGTTTGTCAATCAGGAGCCGATTGGATTGATAGGTGGGAGAATCTTTATTGGTTTGCGCTTAATGGGCAAGATTGGCTAGATCCTTTAGGTTTGGATAAATGATGTGAAAATAGCAAAGTTAAAACAGAACCAAACACAGCATTTTTTTGGTCAGGTAGAACAGATGGTATTGGTGGACAACATATTGCTGCCGATATTGCCAAATCTAATGGAGGAACAACATCAGAAATGTTAATTGAAGCTAGAAAAATTATCATGCCTACGTGGGATCAAAATTACCAAGCAAGCATTAAAGCATGGGAAGATATTTCATCAGAGTATGCAACATGCGCTTCTGGTACTGTAACAGGCGTTATTGGCAAAGATATGCGACCAGGAAATATATGGGAAAATAGAGAATTACCCGCTTTGAAGAACAATCCTAATATAGATCCTAAAACAAAGATTTCAACTGTTATATTTCAAAGGTAATTACTATGGATGATTTCGTAATTGAAAAAATTTCAAGAGGTATGTTAATTGTTTCTTTAAATGGACATGAAATTTCATTTGAAGGAGAAATGTTCTTTCCAAATAATGAGTTTCACTTTTCCCTATATGCGAAAACAGCAAAATTTACTAAGACCAACCAAATTTTAAGCAAGGAAGAGTTAGATAATATTTTAGAACATTTAAAAAAAGAATTTATTTTAAAAAATAGAGTATTAGACATAATTTTCTAAATTTAATTATCAACTGTAAAGTAGCCCAAGCAAGCCGTAGACCACATGAAACTTCCAATCCCGACGTAAGGTGTGCGGTATGCACACACACGGGTTCTACCTTTCAGACGAAGCGTAGCCTACATGGGTAGCAAGCGTAGCCTGCATGCCGTAGGGTGTGTGAATCAGAATCCGATTGGGTTGATAGGTGGGGCGAATCTGTATGCGTTTGCGCCTAATACAAATAAGTGGCTTGATGTCCTAGGTTTAAATAAAAATCTGCCCACACCATATTGGCCTCCCAATAGAGGCGCTTTAGGTGAAGTGAGGAGCATTACACTTCCAGTTGGCACCCTTGTTGATAGGTATGGTTATCAAGGAGGAACTTTTGTGTCTCCAGTAGGAACACCATACCCTATGAGAGCCTTCCTCCTAGTTCTAATCAAAAGCCTTATACCATATATAGGGTGCTGAAACCAATTAATAATGTAGCTGCATGTAAAGTTATGCCGTGGTTCGGAGAGATTGAATTAGGGACACAGTATGAATTGCCAAAATCTGTTAAAGCATATATAGAAGCTGGGCATCTAAAAGAGGTAAAATAGGAAAATGTTAAAAATTAATGAATTGAATTCATATCTTCAAAGTAAAGGAGTACCAGAAGATAGTTACTCAATCAATGAAGTAAATGATGAATCATTATGTATTATTGAAGAAAATAAAAAATGGCATATATTCTATTCTGAAAGAGGATTGAGAACCGAAGAATATTGTTACCAAGATGAACATTTGGCAATTCTATATTATATAAATCGGTTATCAAAAATGTTAAAATTTTCTTTTGAATGAAAAAAAGTAAACCGTCAACAAATCCGTTACTTCCACTGCGACCAAATCGGCATCCCAAGAGAGATGGCCGATAAGAACTGCAATCTGGTTTAGTTTGGGGATTATTACGGTTGGGTTGGAAAGTGGAGACAATTTATATGGTTTTGGACTGAATACGAAGGCGTGGGTGAACCCATTAGGCCTTGCTTCAAAAACAACTACAAAAATGCAACCATATAGATTTTCGGATGTTAGCGTAAAAGGAACTCATGTTGATATTTTTGTAGGAAATAAAAAAGTAACAGAAGCCCTTTTAACCTTAGATGATAAACGAGGATTAGTATGGAAACGTTTTGGTGATATGAAAAGTACTACTTCCAAAGAATTGAAAGCTGCTGATAAATTAATTTCTGAACTGAAAGACAACTCACAAATTATGTCATTAGCAAAAGATCATCTTAAAAAGACTCTGACTGATTTTGAAGGTGATTTAAATGACCCAAAAAGTACACTAGAAGTAAGGATATAGCTAAAAGAGAAATTGAAAAATTTAGGAAAATGTTAATGAGGTAATTATGGATATCATATCATTCTTAAAAACAGGTAGATTTAAAGATTTGTCTGTAGGTATGTCATATAGTAATTTTCAAAAGTTGAAACAATTCAAACATTCATCTAAATGGTTATACGATGACGATAATATAGAAAGTGCTTTTTCTATTTTTTGGAAGGGATTAGAAATTGGTTTTAGGGATGAAGTTATTTATTTACTATCAATAGATCCTTATTTTAAAGGTGTAACTATTGCTAAAAAATATAAAATTAATAGGAAATTAACTATTGAAAAGTTTGTAAAATATTTGTTTTTGGCCGATATTAAATGGGAATTTGTATCAAGGGAAGAGTGGGAACATGAGTGTGAGATAAAAACAGAAGGAGGAGTTTCTATTATTTTCACATTTGAATTAGATGGTGTAAGTATCTCTAAATTTTCAGTCTCATAAAAATAAACGTGATTAGGCCGAGCCTTCCCCGTAAGGTCCCCTTTTTTCAAATACAGAAAAAGCTAAAATCTACATCTTTCAACTATTTAGACGTTTTATATTGCTTATTAATTTATGCAAAACTAACAACAAGCGTAGGTCTGGTCTAGCAAGTCGCAGCCTACACAAAACCTTCAGTTCTGACGTAGGATATGTACGGTACGCACGTGGTTTCGCCTGTCTAAATCATATCAACGAATACGGAGAAAACAGCCAACAAACCCACTACTTCCACTACGACCGAAATCTGATTATGGTCATAATTGACATAGAAAATTTACATTTATTATCGTTTAACTTTATTGAGGAGGTGTATGCTATGAATTTAGATGCAGTTAACCCAGAATTAGAATCAAAAATTAATGATTTAGTTTGCGAAACTTATAATAAATCTTTTTTGGAACAAGAAAAATTACTAAAAGAAGCATTTGAGCTAATACCCAAGCCAGTAACTCAATGGGCGCATCCAACTACAATGGTTGCGATTGCCTTATTCGACTTATATTATAAAAATCAGAAATATGAACAGGCTGAAGAATGGCTGATTATTGCTTTAAGTGTTGCTGATTTAGGAACAACTAATGCAGGAACATACCTATTAGGCGGTCTTTTTTATTATGATATTGAAAAATATGATGATGCTTATAAATATTTCGATATTGCTTATAATGATGCCGGGTATTATCCATTTAGCATAGAAGACAAAAAATATTGGCAATTTTATAAGCAACGTAAAGAAGAATTAAATCCTAAGAAAAAAACCAAAAAGTAAGATTCGATATTTTCAGACGACCTTTTTTGTACCGTACTTAACCGCCGCTACGCCTACGACCCGTTCGGCATCTCAAGAGAGATGATCGACATCCACGGAAACCTCTTGTGGTTTGGCAACTACACCGGCTAGGGGCGTCTGAAAGATGAAACCAAGGTAACGGATAGCTCGTACCAGCACTTCTGCCTGCAAAACCAGTACGCTGACCGTGAGACGGGGCTGCATTACAATTTATTCAGGTATTACGCGCCGGATGCAGGGCGGTTTGTGAATTAGGAAAAGATTATGCTATGGGTAAAGCAACAGGATGTTGAAAAGGACATGATGATCCACAAGGAAAAGGACATGAAAAGTACCCGCACATAAGTATTAGACATCTGGATGGAAAAAAAGTGCGTATTGATATTATAGGAAAATAGATATGTTGAATTTAACTAATTTACAAACAAAAGGATATGATGAACTTATTGAAATTGATGGAGAAGTTGTTTATCAAGTGTTTGCTATTAAGAAAAGTAATGGAATTTATATTACATATTACTATACGGTACCCAAAATTAAATTGGATCAGGCCGAAGATTATGAGATAGAAGAATTCGATGAATTTAATGAATTTGAATTAGCTATAAGACATATACAATCAAAAGGTGCAAATCTATCAAGATTTAATGTATTTAAAGGTAACAAGCCTCTTTAAGACCATTTTTAGACCGTAGGTTGGGTCGAGACCCAACAAAACATCAAGGTCGTCTGAAATAGGAAACCAAGGTAACGGATAGTGCTTACCAACCGTTCAGCCTGCAAAACCAGTATGCCGACCGTGAGACGGGGCTGCATTACAACTTCTTCAGGTATTAAGAGCCTGATGTGGGGTGGGGTGACCCGTTGGGGCTATCTATTTCAACAGTCATTCATATGGTGCAAAAGGTAAACATATTGTTCCTGCATTGCCTGATATAACATAAATTCTATATTTTATTTGAGAAATTAATTATGAAAAAACAAGAAATTATTTTAAGTATGCAAATGGCTTTTCTTGGGGCAATTTGTAATAAAGTCAGACTTATTGCATTTGATATGACTGAAGAATTATTTGCTCTTTATGTATATATTGACTCACCACTGACAGATGATGAGTATGAAGCAATAGATAGTGCAGTTACAGATGTATTGGCTGATTTTCCAAATTTTCTATATGAAAAAATATATATTATTGAAAATAATGATAATATTCTTTCATTAAATATATACAAAGGATGCTTTTTTATGAGATTTGAAAATAAAGTAGATTAAATAACACGTTGTAAAAAAACAGCAAACGATAAATATGATGCAAAGACTCCTCCAGGGTTTGTATTGCATCATGATACAGGAGGGATGATGAGGTTACTTCCTAAAGATATACATAAGTCTGTGAAACATACAGGTAGTGCGGCTCAACATCAAACACGGAAGGGAAAAGGAAAGTGTTAAATAACTTAGTAAAATTAGTAATAGGAGTGATTTGAAAGTGAATATTAAATTTAAAAAATTCGGTCTAAGCCCAGAAGACATACAGCAGATGAGAAACTATGGAATTTTGCCAGATAAGAAGACTTTAAAAAGTTTAAGTAAAGCATATAATTCAATCAACCCTAGCATCGAAGATATTATTGAATTTCAAGATAAATTAGGTTTTAAAGTTGATACAGATTATGTTGATTTTTTACTTAGAAATAATGGAGGGATTCCATCAAAGGTTAGAATAAAAGGTAATAAGATAGTTATTGATCATTTTTTGTCTTTTAAGTCTGATTATAAACTTAATTCGATTATTGATATATATTCCGATTTTCAGCAATATGGATTACCAATTGCAAATACTCCTTCTGGAGATAGTATTATTTTGTCCTCAGATGGGAAAGTTCGTTTTTTTAATCATAATATTGATTCTATTGATGAAGAAGTCGGTGTGATTGCAAATAATTTTTTAGAATTGCTTGAGAAATTATATTAGTAAACTTTGGTTAGCTGAAACCCTCAATCCTTACATAGAGTGTGTACAGTACGCACGCGGTTTCTGTTTTATTAAATTTATCAACTTAGAACTATAGGTATTGTTAATGAAAAAAGAATTATTATCTATTTTAAAAAAATATGAAACGCATCCTGATTTTTTAGGTGACACTATTGAAGACGTAAATCAAGTAGGAAGTATGGATGATACAGTTTTACATATTGCAGCCAGAATTAATTCTTTAAATGATGCTCTTGTATTTCTTCAAAATGGGGCATTGATCGATCTTAAAGGGGACTTAGGATATACCCCACTACATTATGCATGCATGTTTGGAAATATAGAAATGGTGAAAGTACTCCTTGACAATGGATCTGATACAAATATACAAAATGAATTTGGAGAAAATGCCGTTAGTATTGCAATTAACTCATCCAGCGAAAATAAAGAGAAGATAGTAAAACTATTAAATAATTTTAAAAAACGTAAATAAAAAATAGATAATAAATCAATCAAATGGTGCCATATCTTAAAATGTAGAAAGTAAGACATGAAAAAAAATAATCTCATTTTATTAATTAAAAATCAAATGTCAGATAAACAAAAAAATGAAAATGCTTTACATTTAAATACACTTTTACTAAGCTCGATAGAAAATCCTAGTATAGATAATGATTGTTTCATAGAATTATTTAGCTATTATTCTAACCTATCCCAAGGAGAAGTAAGTGAACTATTTAATTTGCTACAATCTTTAACCAAAAATGAAATCAATATAATTCAAGATTTTTTAGAATATATCTCCAAATTTGTCAAAGACTTAGGACTATGTTGTGAATTTGAAAAATTTCTTATGGAGGTAAAATATATACAAGAACGAAATTGTCTAGAGGAAAAGATTAGGCCTACTTTCCCAGTTTTCAAAGTTGATAAAAATAACATCATAAGTTTTGATGACAGTGACAACTCTTATATATTTTCTATAACGCAACTATCTACTAAAACTTGGATTGAGATAACATACGATGATTTTCTCTCAATACTTGAATCATTAGAGTGGCAAGCTTATACTAATAAGGCTATATTATATTTTACTCCTTGCTGTTTAAAATATATTTTTTCTAATTTATCTAAATTTTATTTATATGGTTACGTTGTTGACTTTTTATATATTGCCCTAAGAAACCAAAGTATGATATTTAACACTACTCAAATCAACTTAATCATTAATTTTTTAAAATTAATCCAAAATTTTAACCAGGAAATTAGTGTCGAAACACAAAAAAAATAACAAATACTATCCAACTTTATTTATAACTTCCGGGACGCAAGGGCATACTTTCCCATACCGCCACCAAACCAGCCTGGCTGATGCGCCATTCTTCCTCACTTACAATGAGCAAACGCTATATCGTGCGCACCGGCGATATGTTCCATATGAACGGCAAGTTCAATAAAAGATCCCCCCGTCCAATCTGACCAAGACCCAATTAGGTTGCTAGGGGGCTTTTGCCTTTATCAACTTGCATCGAATACGTAAGGATGGGGTGATTGGTTAGGTCTTTCCAAAAAATTAACTAAAGGTATCGTATATCGAATGGGTTCAGCCACTGATAATAATTTAACTCCAAGACCTGGGAAGGATACTGAAAGTGGCCTATCTACATCAATGGATAAACCTATTGGAAAATGCCAAGCAATTGATGTTTCAAAACTTGAAAAATCAGGACTTGAGGCCATTAATGATCATGGAAATCATGTATTCTTTCGGTCAACTAATGACCCTGGTTTTATAAAATTGAAGGAATGGGCTTCTACTAGGGGAACAGATGTCACACATTCATTCACGCAAGCAGTCAAAAATGCAATAATTAAATAAACGGAGGTTTAAAATGGAAATTAATAAAATAATTGAACATTTTACAAAATTAAGAGAAACTTAAGCTTCAAATGATAAAATTCTTAAAGCGGATTTAGATATTTACTTAAAACAATCTAGTTTAAGAATTGTATTCAGTCTACTTTTAAAGGAAAATATTCTTATATACGACGATAATGATGAAATAGTTTTAGAGTTATTTATAAATCGAGAGAATTCAAAAGGAATGGTTGATATATCTGACTCCAGAGGATATTATTTTTTCAAAGACAAAGAAATAAAAATTTGCCCTGAAAATAGTAGTTATTTGGAAGAATTAATATATGATTCTATAAAGAATATTACTAAAGTTTAACTTAAGCAAGTGCGAATGGTTAAATCAAGATCCTATTCAGAAATCAAATATGTCATTTCAATTTCAAATATATGCAGGAGAGATAGATAATATGTTCCAGCAAGATTTTGGAGATGAGTTTTATTATTTTTTCTGTAATGAAAATTATTCAGAAGGTAATGTTTTTGTTCAAATTACCTAATGAAATATGTAGAGAAAGCAGCACCTAAATCTATAAAAGCAGCATTATCGCATTTGTCTGATGGTGTTCAAGTAAAATTCAAGATAATCTAGCCAATATATGGAGGCCTTAAAACTATGAATATAGACTTTAATAAAATTGCTGAATTTTGTGTTACAAAAAATCAGAAAAAGAAGATTGCTATTCTTCAAAAGAAATTTTCTTTTAATAATTCCAAGAGTAGAGAAGCGCTTACCGACTTAATTAGTAGTTTATTTGTCAATAAGATATATGAACCTTTCAAAATCATTATTCCTGCTATTTTACAAGTGAAATTTGAAGAGGATTTTGAAATATGGGGAGATGTAGAATATATACTTGGTCTTTTGAATGCGTCTCCTATTATTTCTAGTGCTCAGAAAAAGCAATCTTTTGAATTACTAAAGTCTGTAACCGAGTATAAAAGTCAAAAAGGTGCTCAAGAAGGATTAGATAATTATTTTGCACGACACCTATCACTATATTTTGTTGAAGAAGGAATGGAAAATGTGAAGGAATCAATTGAAGATGATGATCTTGAACTTGAATACTTTATGAGGTTAGGACTATTATCTTCTGCTTCTGTAGTTAAAATTATCTGCAACTCTACTAATGATTTATTAGAAAAACAAATGAACGAGATTATTTTGAAACAAATTCAAGCATTACATGAAGAAAAATTGTTGAAATATAGTTAAAAACCAGCAAGCCGTAGCCCGCACAAAACCTTCAGTCCCGACGTAGGGTGTGTGCGGCGCGCACGCGTTTTCTGTTTTCGAACAACATAGGAAATAGTATCATGACAACTTTAGAAAATAAGATCTTTACTTTAAAACAGAATCATTTAATGAAAAAAATGAAAGAAATTCATTTTTTAAATAATTTAATTTCAGATTCTGAAAAAATTATTCCATATCCACTCTCATGTGAAATAATAAATCGTACTTTTACCCCCTATAGAAATATAGAATTATCAAAAGAAAATTTTAGTTTATCGATAAAAAATGAAATATTAAATTTTTTTGCACCAGATGAAAATAATATTGCTTATGTATACTTTTATGGAGGAATAAATGATTCGACTGAAACACCAATAGAATTATTCCCCTTGTTTATTATCAAAATAAAAAATATTAGCGATTGGCTAGAATTAATAAACAAACCTAATTTTTATTGTTTAAAATTCTTTAGTCATAAAATAGATAAAGTTATCGATATATCTCTACTCGACAATGGGGAAGATGTGTTATCTATTTCTATTGGACTGAATGCTTAACTTTAAAAATAAATAAACTATTCCTGCAGAAGCAATCCTTTGCTTTGTATAACTTAAAGGTGGTTACCATGAAAGAATTATTAGAAAAACTTGAAAATAATAGTTTTATTGATAAGGTCAGAATGGATCTTGAATTCGATGTAAAGGAATATCAAGAATTATTAAAAATTTTAAATGAAATAAAGCATTATACTCATAATCATAATCTAATTGAAAAAAGATTGGCGTCTTATTTATATGAAATACCGAAATTAACACATATTTGGTATCTCAATTTAAAAGACGATCCAAATAAAAATGAATCTTCTATTGTTAATCAACTTGAAGAAGCATGGATAGAGTTAGATTCAATAATTGGAGAAGAAATTCTTGGTCAAGGACAATAACTTCCTCTTAACAAACAGTAGTCGTAGGTTAGGTCGAGTTACGCTAAATATCAAGGTTATCTGAAATCGATTTTCAGACGACCTCGAAGAAGAAACATGGTTTCATTACAACTTCTTCAGGTATTACGAGCCTGATGCAGGTTGGTTTGTTAATCAGAATCCGATTGGGTTGCTGGGTGGAGAGAATCTATATCAGTTTGCTCCTAATATTCAAAATTAGGTTGATTTTTTAGGACTGCGAAGAAGTTATGCAGGAAAACAGGAACGTATTAGGGCACTTGCAACTGATAAATCTCAACCTCGTTTTGTCCGTGGCTGGGTGCAGAATGAAATTAGAAGAGTAGAGACTCGTAAGAGTCTAGGTAAAACTACTAAATTGTCCTTGAGATTACCACCTAGCTTTGATTTAGCTCACTGGAGAAAATATGAGAGTAAGAAAGGGTTTAGTTATACCTTTACGAGTCTTTTGACAAGAATATTACATAGACTTCAGCATAAAAAAGATAATGGTGATCGAAGACAACCTTTGCGAGCATCAAAAGAATATGGTGGAAAATCTGAGCAAGAAATCAAAGATTCACGAAAGTAGAAAGGATTTAAATAATGGATCTGCCAAAACAAGCAATTGATTCAATTGTTAAACTATCAGCTAAAGAAAGATTGGATTATTCTATTAAAACTATATCTGGTATTGAAACTCTATACCTACTAAATGGAAAGGATGACTGGATATGTTTGCAAGATGATGAAGGAAAAGAATATCTAATGATCTTTCCAGAATATGAGTTTGCGGAGTTAGCTCTCCAATGGAATCCTCAAGCATTGAGAATAGATGAAATGGAACTAGAGAACTTCTTAGAAGATACCGTTCCTTTAATGTCTGAAAATAATATTAGATTAGCTATTTTTCCTATAGATGAAAAAAAAGAAACTATTATTTTGGATCCAATTGAATTTGCTAAGATGATCAATGACTATTTTTATGAGTGGTATGGGGAAGAATTTGATTTACCTTATTTGTCGATGGTTTTACAACAAAAAGCAATAAATGCAATTCTTAATTTGTCCAGTCAAGAACGTTGTGAGCATACTTTAAAAAGGATAGCTGACTCTGGAGTTCTATATGTTTTAGCAGACGAAGAAGGAGATTGGATATTATGGGGAGATGAGAAAAATTCATCTTTAGCCATATGGCCTGAATTAGAATTCGCAAGAATTATGGCAAATTCTGAAGATAAGAATTCTGATATTTATGAAATTGAGATAGAAGAATTTTTAGAGGATGGAATACCATGGTTGATAGAAAATAATATAGGTATAGCTGTCTTTCCGATTTCTGACAATCCTGAAACTATTGATATGAAGGCTATTCAGTTTGCCGCCTCAGTCAATAAAATCTTAGATGAAAGTTATGATGAGGCCTTAGATTTGCCTTATCTTTAAACGAATAGTCAGTTCAAGATCTAACCAAACCGTAAGGTTGTCTGAAATATTTGTTCTTTAAATAAACATTTTAAAAATATACTTGTACTGCACCAATTTCTAAAAGTAATAGTAAAAAAGGAAAAAAATGATGACTCTTTATCAAATATACTCTGCTGTTGATAATAAAGATGCTTATGCGGACTTAAAACAGGATGATAGAAAAATTGTGGAATTTATTAATTACAATAAAGGCAATTATACAGATGAAGCAGTTTTTATAGCTCAGAGTGGATATACCTCCAAAAATATTTCTAAAACAGATTATATTCAAACAATTCCTAAGATGTTATTGTTCTCTGAAACTTTTATTAATAAATTAGCTGATACATTAAAAAATGAATTAGATTTTTTTCCAGCTAAACTTAGAATTAAGAATGATGAATTTAAATTTTTCCTTGGAAAAATTAAATTAACTGCTGAATTGGTAAATTTGGAAAAATCAAATTTTTATGAAATAGATGGAGAGAAATTTATCGATTATCCACCTGTATTCTTTGAAAATATATCTGGCTTCGAGTTTTGTGCAAAAGATATAAATGATGATTTAATTTGGGCTTTTTCTGATAAATTCAAAGAATTAGTTGTGAGTAATAATTTGAAGATGGAATTTCTACCTCTAACATGAAATATTCTGTAAGTAAGTTATAGTAATCCGTAGCCCGCACAAAACCTTCAGTTCTGACGTAGGATATGTGCGGTACGCACGACCCCTTGGCGCAAGTCCGCAATTGGACAACCGCAGACGACGAAAACCGACAACAAACCCACTACTTCCACTGCGACCAAATCGGCATCCCGAGAGAGATGACCAATAGCGAAGGTAATCTGGTTTGGTTTGGTAACTACACCGGCTGAGGTCGTCTGAAAGAAGAAACCAAGGTAACGGATAGTACTTACCAACCCTTCCGCGTGCAAAACCAGTATTGCGACCTTGAAACGGGGCTGCACTACAACTTCTTCAGGTATTATGAGCCTGATGCGGGTCGGTTTGTTAATCAGGACCTGATCGGGTTGTTTGGTAGAGATTATCTATATCAGTTTGCGCCAAATGCGGCTATGTGGCTTGAACCTTGGAGATTAGCAAAATTTGGTTCTGGAAAATGTTAAGAAACAATGTTATAAGGAATTATTTATGGAAATTATTTCAAAAAACACGTATTACAAGATAGAAGATGGTATTCTTACCATTGCATTTGCAGATAGTAAAAAACCTAATCCTAATAATTACTTAATCTTGCAAAGAGAAGTTGACGACTTAGAATACTATTATTATGAAATAAACAGCCAGCAATATTCAGGAATAGGTGGCTTCAAAAAGGTAGAAATTCATTCCAATAAATTAGTTATTTATTTTCAAGAAAAACAAAAAATTTATCAAAATAGTATTGAAAATCTAATTATTACTTATCAACCTGATAAAAGATTAAATGAATATATTGAGTATATTTTTGGAGAATCAGATTGTGAGGTTGTAGTTTGCTAATGAAAAATAAATCTATGTGGAACCCAGTAGCAATTTCATTTGATGAGTCCGATGATGAAGGTTTGTCATATATCTACTTTGATTTGGGAAATTTTCATTATTTCACCCTAACCTTCAATCAAGATGAAGATGATCAAATATACCTTGAATTCAATGAACAAACGTTTTCAATTGAAAGCAATAACGTTGCTTATGATTTAAAAGGTAATATCTTATCATTCGATTTCGGAGAAGATATTCAGAAATCTTTGAAAATCGAGAAACATATTGATATTGAAATAAATATAGACACTGATATGGTTTCGTTTAGGAAAACACTAGAAAATATTTTTTTAGCAAAAAACAGAATATAACTTGTATAGGTAAGCTAGCTGTAGCCTAAACAAAAACTTTCAGTCCTAAGGAGTATTTTATGAAAATCAAAGAATTAATTGAAAAATTAGAACAAAAAGGTAGCCATCAATTTTTGAAGGCAGTATCAAAACCAAAATTTGCTTTTCCTTTGCCAAAAGATTTAGAATTCTTTTATGAAAATTATGAATATGCTATTCTCAATATTGATACTTCTTGTGAAATAAGAATCAGTTCACTTTCAGAATTGCAACCAACAAACCAAATTCTATATCCAGCTGATGATGTTATTTGGGAGGAGTTGGCAGATGATATCAGTAATGATTGGTTCATGATTGCATCTTCTCAAGAGCTTGGTCAATTTATCAGTATAGACTTAAACAAAAAAAGATTTGGTTTTTGTTATGATAGTTTTATAGAAACTCATGCTACACCTGATGAGTCTCCCATTATTGCTAAGTCATTTACAGAACTACTGGAAAAATTGGTTTCAAATGAAAAAGAATGGTTTTGGTTAGATTCTTCTTTTCAAAGCTATGGTGATGCTTATGAAAATGAATGAGTAGGTTGTAGCCCTTATGTAACTCTCTATCACAACGGAGAGTATGTTTGGAGCGCACGTAAGTAGTTTCTAAATTTCAACCCTAGGAAGGATTTAATCCATGATTAAAAATTTAAAAATTAATGACGGTAAAGCTACTGCTTTAATATCTTTATCGCCTAGTGATATGCAACTGTATGATATACCCATTTTTATTGATGATGAATCATGAGATATACAAAGAGAAAGCCAAATTTATCCAATTCTTGATAGGGTAGAGAGCTTTTTTAAACGAATAAACATTGATGATTTAATAAGAGACATTTCAATAGAGATTAATCAAGCTTGTTATGAGCAAAGTGATTATGAACCAATAGAATTAGATAATAAAGAATTAGCAAATGATTTAAAAATTGTCAATACTACAGCATATTTTGATGATTTAGTATTTATATACTATTCTGGTTCGTTTCTTCCTGATATGGAAATATCTGCTCAAATAACTTATGAAGGTGAATTAGAAAATTTGGAAATATATGATAAATAGCAAGCCGTAGCCCGCATGAAACCTCAAATCCCGACGTAGGGAAGCACGCGGTTTCTGTTTTCAGACGGCCTCTGTAATGAAATAAATTTTAAATTAAATTTTCGATAATTGAGAAAGGACGATTAAAATGCTTGATTCAGATACAAAAAATATGATTTCTGTATGGATAGGAACATCAAATAAGACGTTAGATGAATTTAATAAATACACTGAAGGAATGGAAGATTCAGATTCTCAATGTCCAGCATTTGCAGATTTTGGGGTTTCATTTATTGATTCAGACTTTTTTGTAGCTTTTCGTACCAAAAACGGAGAGATTGTTCCAATTGAAATTTTAGCTGAAGAAATTGGTACGCATTCGAAAAAAGCCACAGAAGAAATTATAAGAGCTTCTAAAGAAAAAGGTGTGAATGAAGGGAATTCTTTGTATTATTATGCAAACGCTACTTTTAAACCCGATAATCCAGAAAAACTTTATAATGACTTAAAATTTATAGGAACGTTTAAAGATCCTAGAAAAAAGTTTCGTTAAATTGGTTGCCTAGCCAGCTGTAACTTGCATAAATTTTTAAATTCACAGGTAGAGTGCGTGCCTCAAAGCATGCACGCAGTTTCTGCCTTTCAGACAACCTCAATTCTTTTTCGAGGTCGTCTGAAATATTTGTTCTTTAACAATCTCATTACCATTAGCAATAGCATTCTATCTAGAGGTCATTTTTCCTGATGGCTGATAAACTGGAGATAGCGGGGAAGCTTAGTAAAGAAGAAATTGATTGGATTATATCCAAAGCTGTCTGGATTGACCCAATAGTTTCTTCAACAGACGAATTACTAGGAATTAGAAATCATGAAAATTCTAGAGAACAAAAAGAACAATATCTGAGTGAGAAAAGGTACTATTGGTAATTTTGTGTTTTTAGTTTTACAGAGTGTAGTGTTATTGGAGTAAATTATTAACTAATTTAGTAATAAATTAGTTTACCTTTTTTAAAATAGGAATTTGGTACAAGACAGTATATTCTTTCGTTCTAAAGTGTTATTTAAATGTTGATTCTATCCCTTTCGTTCTATAATATAGATGCTTGCTAGCACCACATGAGGAGAAATCATGAGGGATATTATCAGTTGAATAAGTAAGAGTATAATCTACATCTCCAAAGTAGGAGTGGCTAGTTCCAGCAGAAAGACCTTCATAGGTTTTATAACTGAATAGATCGACTTACTTTGTTGTCGAATTTTTCCTGTTCTTCAAGTAATTCTAAGGAATAGACGACAACTTTAAAATCAAATAAGCTAAAAACGCTCTAAAATCATTAAATTAACATAAAAGTGTTTTTTATTGTCAAAATATACAATTGAAAAAATTTCCAGTTTTTTTAAAATCACTTTCTTAGATGATAATTTAATCAAAATATGATATAATACAGAAAAAGTAAAAATAACAAAAGTAACTTACAGAAGTAAAAGAAAAAAAGTAAATTGATAGCCACGGCGGATATTCCTTGCATCGTTTAGAAGGAGTTGCTGTGGTTATCGTTGTTGCTGAGCTAATTAATTGCTCTTATTACTTAGATGAAGTTACTTTTATTATTGAATTAATTTGAATAATAATAACGATCAATGAAAGTACTCATCGATATTCCCTTTATGCAGTTTAGAGCACAAAGGAAAATAGTACTGATTTGATCGTTTTTTTGTGTATTGACATCATAAAACACAGTAAGAACCTTCAGTCATAATAAACAAGGAGATAACATGAGATTTGTTGTCAAAAGACTTTATCTGAATCTAAATTCGGATAAGGTTTTTATTAGCCTTGATTCTTTCATATACTTCATAACTAAATTGGAGTAATAATTTATGAAAATCGTTATCCTCACTATTATTACTTGTATTTATGGCTTGTTTATGTCGTTCAATATGAGAAAGAGCTCTTCTCAAATTTTCTTCTTTTAATTTGTTCATATTTATATTATAAACTGAAGACAGCTAATTTTGATATTTTTCTCTGAACTGTACGATTTTGCGCCTGAAATGTAGGAATTACCTTTCGTTGTGATGTGATAAAACTTACAAGTTCTTTTTGTTATTCTTGACCTAGTTTTTATAGAAAGAAGGTCTAAGATGTTAAATAAAGTCAAAACTAAAGCCTTGATTAGTGTTGGAGCAGTGGCTGCGACTAGCTTTATTCTCATGATGGGATATACTGCTGGTCAACATTCTACTGCTAAACAAAGTCGCAAAGAAATCGAATTGGCTGCAGCTAAACTTGTAGAGGACAAACAAGCAGAAGATAAAGCCAGCATTTTGTCATCAGATACTGTAAAAGAATTTTTGACACAGTACTATACGAAAGAAAAGCTCGGAGAAAATAATACACGTATTCAACCTTATATGACTGAATCAGCTTATTCTCAAGAATTGTCAAGTCAAAATGATGCCATGAACCAAGTTTATAAGGACTATATTTTGGATTATCATTTTGAAAAAGCAGATATCTTTGTCAATCAGACTACGAATCAAGCCATTGCCATGGTCTCTTATAATGTAACCTATGTATCTGATTTAAAGAATGCCAACCAATCAAAGACAAATCAAACAGAAACCAGAACTGTTAAATTGTCCTATTCTAAACTACCTGGTAAGTTATTGGTCAACCAAGTACAGGTTTGGAAATCTGGGTTAGATGATTTAGATAAGGCAACTCCCAAAACTTTAGAAGAATCCTCATCTGTTCCATCATTACCAAATACTACAACAAAATGATGATATTGCATGGAAATAGAAGAATGTAAGCAAATTTCAATTCTTGATGTAGCCAATCGTTTAGGTATCTCCTTTAAACAAGTTTCGAGCAGTGTCTATGAACATCCTGAACACGATTCATTTCGGATTTTTTCAACTACCAATACTTTTAAATGGTTTTCAAGAGATATTCAAGGTGATGTCATTGATTTTGTTCGACTTGTTCAGGGAATTTCCTTTAAAGAAGCTCTAGCCTTTCTTTCTGAAGAACCTTTTCAAAAAGAAGCTGTTCAAGAAAAAAGAGAGAGACCTTTTTATTATCCTTTAAAGAGAATAGAAGATTCTAACTGTAGTCTGGCCAGATATTACTTAACAGAATGTAGAGGAATTTCAGAAGAAATCGTACAAAGGATGATTCAACAAGGTTTAATAGCACAAGCCAGCTGGAAAACAAATGAAACAGTTGAACCTGTTATTGTTTTTAAAATCTTTGATCATCGTCACAAGCTGCAGGCAGCAAGCTTACAGGGGATTTATAAGAATCACTCTCTTCCTAGAGAGAGGCTGAAAACGATTCTAAAAGGAAGCCATGGATATATTGGAATATCCTTTGATATTGGTAAACCAAATAGACTGGTCTTTTGTGAATCGTTCGTCGATTTGATGAGCTATTACGAACTTCATCAACAAAATCTATCTGATGTTCGTTTGGTATCTATGGAGGGATTAAAAAGGTCTGTTGTCGCTTATCAAACTTTACGACTGATAGCTGAAGAAAATCAGAAATTGGAATTTTTAGATACAGTAATACCTTCAAAGTTATTGCCTTTAATCAATACAATTCGTGATACAACCAGCTATTTTGATAATCATCCTGATTTATTGACACTGGCAGTAGATTGTGATGATGCAGGTAAAGATTTTTCTGATAAGTTATCTCAAGCTGGATTGCCTGTTTTACTGGATTTACCTGATAATGAATCTGGGAAAGAAAAAGTAGACTGGAACGATATTCTTCGAGAAAAGAAATCAGATTTACAATTGATGATCGAGAATGCAAAAGAGACATTTGGAAATCCACCAGTAAGACAAACCTCTCAATGTTTAGAATTGTGATAACAAAATCAAGATGTTTTAGCTAATATTAGAATGAAGGAGGATCGTATATGACCATTATTGAACGCTTAGAAGAAAAGGTCACTAGGCAAGAAAGTAAGGTAGCAAGAGAGACAGAAAAACTAGCTGCTTACAAAGAGCAACTGGAGACAGCGATGTTTGCGACGTTCAAAAGGCGTCAAAACATTAGTCACATGAGTTTTGAAGAAGCTCTTGACCATGCATTTGGCAAAGAAAGACAATTCGATGATTCTGAATTTAGAAAGGATGAAATGAGTGAATGACAAAAGATTGGAATTTTAATCAACCATTGGAAAGTAAATCAGAAAATCAAGAAGATCCAGATAAAATTGCGGCCTTATTTGGAAATCATCAAGGAGGTAATGATGTAAATTATGAAGCAGCTTTTCAAAAGCGCAAACAAGCACCTGTGACGGAATCAAATTCTAGTTCTAAACCCAAAGTTACAGAGGTTAGAACAGGAAAAGAGACAGATATCACTACAAGTTATCAGCAACATCTTAAAAGACTTATTGCAGATAACAATAGCGATATTCAAAGTAGTCAAAAGAAAATTGAAGAGCTACATACGCTGATTGACACAAAGAATAAAGACAATAAGAAATTGCAGTCAATTTATGATGCGATTTCCGAATTACACTAAGCAGTCCTGATAGGCTGCTTTTTTTGAGAGGTTATAGATGTTTACAAAACTTTTTAAGAAAAATCACGACAATAGTGATGTATTTAAAAAGCTGATTCATAGACTATCTGATATGTCTGTCCAAGATCTTGAAAAAATAGACCGACTGCTAGATATCATTTTCACTCCAGATCAAGGATCAGAACAACTAAAAACAGAAGCAACTTATAGAGAAGAAACTTTGGACGACACATTAAAGGAAGCTAAGAATCAACTTCATAAGGAACAATTGGAGAAGAATTTAGAGAGATTTAGGAAAAATAGTCAATAATGCACCAAATTTGGTGCATTATTCTTTTTTATGCTATAATTGAATTATAAAAATAAAGGAGTTTGCCATGATTGGAAAGAACATAAAATCCTTACGTAAAACACATGACTTAACACAAACCGAATTTGCACGGATTGTAGGTATTTCACGAAATAGTCTTAGTCGTTATGAAAATGGAACGAGTTCAGTCTCTACGGAACTAATAGACATCATTTGTCAGAAGTTTAATGTATCTTATGTCGATATTGTAGGAGAAGATAAAATGCTCAATCCTGTTGAAGATTATGAATTGACTTTAAAAATTGAAATTGTGAAAGAAAGAGGTGCTAATCTATTATCTCGACTCTATCGTTATCAAGATAGTCAGGGAATTAGCATTGATGATGAATCTAATCCTTGGATTTTAATGAGTGATGATCTTTCTGATTTGATTCATACGAATATCTATCTAGTTGAAACTTTTGATGAAATAGAGAGATATAGCGGCTATTTGGATGGAATTGAACGTATGTTAGAGATATCTGAAAAACGGATGGTGGCCTAGTGGGAATCCAAGATTATATTGATAGTGAATTCAAACATGCTCTAGCGCGAAACATTCGCTCACTGACAAGAGGAAAAAAGCCCAGTAAACACCCTATAGCGATTTTGCTTGGAGGGCAAAGTGGTGCCGGTAAGACTACAATTCATCGTATTAAACAGAAAGAATTTCAAGGAAATATTGTTATCATAGATGGCGATAGTTTTCGTTATCAGCATCCACACTATTTAGAACTGCAGCAAGAATATGGCAAAGATAGTGTTGAATACACCAAAGATTTTGCAGGGAAAATGGTAGAGTCTTTAGTAACCGAATTGAGTCATTTGGGATACAATCTTTTGATCGAGGGAACTTTACGAACAATTGATGTTCCAAAGGAAACAGCACAACACTTGAAAAGTAAGGGATATGAAGTACAATTAGTCATAATCGCAACAAAGCCCGAATTGTCCTATCTGAACACCCTTATCCGATACGAAGAATTGTACGCTATCAATCCAAATCAAGCACGCGCAACTCCAAAAGAACATCATGATTTCATTGTAAATCATCTAGTTGATAAAACACGACAATTGGAAGAACTAGCTATCTTTGAAAGAATTCAAATTTATCAACGAGATAGAAGTTGTGTATATGATTCAAAAGAAAATACAGCTCCAGCAGCAGATATTCTTCAAGACTTACTATTTGGAGAATGGAATCAAGTAGAGAAGAATATGCTTAAATTAGGAGAAGAAAGATTGAAAGATTTAACTAATCGAAATGGTTGTTAGATCATGAGTTTTAAAATATAGTCTATTGGATCGTCATTAAAAAAAAAACGATCCATTTTTTATTTTCAATTTTTTCTGGTTCTTTATCTTTTTCAAAAGTTATAACTTTCTTAAGTGATGGTTTCCTAACAATGTAAGTACAAATTAAGCACAGTTTATGATTATTTTAAATCTTGGGGGTTATTAAACTCTTGATTTTTTCAACAAGCTATGGTATCCTTTTGTTAGTTAATAAACTTACAAAAGGAGAACAAATGTTTTCACCTACTAAATTAAAAGAAAAAAGAGAAAGTCAAGGATTATCTCAATCTCAACTTGCATCCAGTTTGGGAATTAGTAGAGCTTCGTACTTTAATTGGGAATCAGGTAAAACAAAACCGAATCAAAATAATCTAAGCAAATTGAGTGAGATTTTGAATGTAGACCCTCGATATTTTGAATCAGAGTATGAAATAGTAGAAACCTATCTCAAACTAACGGAAAGGAATCAAGAAGCAACACTTCATTATGCTAAAGAACTGCTGAACAATCAAAACTTCAAAGTTTTAGAAGTTTCCGAACGATTTGCTTATAAGGTCTATGAAAAATTATCAGCTGGTACAGGAACAGCTTATTTTGATGATGGTAATTACGATACAGTTTACTTCAATCATCAATTTGATTATGACTTTGCATCATGGGTGTTTGGTAATTCAATGGAACCGACATATGAAAATGGTTCAGTTGCTCTTATTAAGCAAACAGGATTTGATTATGACGGAGCTATTTATGCGATAGATTGGGATGGTCAAACTTATATAAAGAAAGTTTATAGTGAAGAAAATGGGCTTCGTTTAGTTTCACTCAATCGGAACTATTCAGATAAGTTTGCGCCATATGATGAGAATCCTCGCATTATAGGGAAAATCGTTGGGAACTTTATGCCTTTAGAGGACTAAGTATGAGTTGGTTTGATTATAGTCTCGAACCTAAAAGTGACATTGCCTTTATTGATATGAAATCTTTTTACGCAAGTGTAGAATGTGTAGATAGAGGATTACACCCACTTAAGACTTCGCTTTGTGTTATGAGCCGTGCAGATAATTCTGCTGGTTTAATCCTTGCTTCCTCTCCTATGTTTAAAAAGGTATTTGGGAAATCAAATGTTGGATGTTCCTATGATTTACCATTTGATATAAAGACTCGAAAATTTTCTTACTATAATGCTAGAAAACAAGGCTTACCGACAACGATAGATTATGTCCGTTATATTGAGGAATGGGCAAAATCAACTGTGATTGTTCCTCCGAGAATGGATACTTATATTGAAGTCAATATGGATATTCAAAAAATCTTTCAAGATTTTGCGGCACCAGACGATATTTATCCCTATTCAATTGATGAAGGATTTATTGATTTAACCAGTTCATTAAATTATTTTGTGTCAGATAAAAGTATTGGACGGAAAGATAAGTTAGATATCATTTCAGCTGCAATGCAAAAAAAGATCTGGAGAAAAACAGGAATCTATTCAACGGTAGGTATGTCTAATGTCAATCCCTTATTAGCTAAGTTGGCACTTGATAATGAAGCTAAAAGAACTCCGACAATGAGAGCCAATTGGTCCTATGAAGATGTTGAAAAGAAAGTATGGACTATTCCTAAAATGACAGATTTCTGGGGAATTGGAAATCGAATGGAGAAGAGATTACATAATCTAAGTATCTTTTCGATTAAAGAATTGGCACAGGCTAATCCAGACTTGATAAAAAAAAGAGCTTGGCATTATGGGTCTAGAGTTATGGTTTCATGCCAATGGGATTGACGAAAGCAATGTTCATAAACCATATAAGCCGAAGTCAAAAGGGATAGGGAACTCGCAAGTTTTACCTAGAGATTATGTAAAGCAAAGAGATATTGAAATTATACTTCGTGAAATGGCAGAACAAGTTGCGGTTAGATTGAGAAGAGCAGGCAAAAAAGCAACAGTCGTTTCTATACACTTAGGGTATTCTAAAGTGGAACAGAAGAGATCTATTCATACTCAAATGAAGATTGAGCCGACCAATCAAACAGCACAACTGACAAACTACGTTTTAAAGTTATTTCATACTAAATATACTTCAGGTGCTATCAGGAATGTTGCAGTTAACTATTCAGGTTTAGTAGACGAATCTTTTGGATTGATTTCATTGTTTGATGATATTGAGAAAATAGAAAAAGAAGAAAGGCTCCAGTCCGCAATCGATGCTATTCGAACAGAATTTGGTTTTACTTCATTATTGAAAGGAAATGCCCTAGACCAGGCTTCTAGAACAATTGCAAGGAGTAAACTCATCGGAGGACATTCAGCTGGAGGATTAGATGGGCTAAAATGATAAATCGTTCTTATTTACCTTTTTTGTCTGCAAGAGAGTATCAAGATCGTGGAATGGCTAAGTGGATGGGATTCTTTTTGTCAGAGCATTCAAGTTCTCTTTGGGAAGAAAAAAATAAAGATGATATCTCCATTTCCCTATCAATGGAAGAGAAAGTTCTATTTGTTCGTCAACTTTATACGAATGTATTCCCTGCAACTTTTGTTTTTAAGCATTCAAATAGAAGAAAAGTAGTATCAGGTATTGTAAAAGAAATTAGAAAAGAGTCTATATCTATTAAAACAGACACTGGTTTTCTACGATTAAAATGGGAAGATATACTCGATATTCAGATAGAAGGAGAGAGTCTAGATGAATCGGAAAGAATTATATGATGATAAATTGCAACTAGATTATTTTTCGGATTCTTATTTACGGTTTGAATCAGATTTTTACAAGTATTCAGCTTTAGATATACCATTAACATTTATCACTGATGACATTTTACGCACAATGGCTATGTCTCAAAAACATTATTTTAAACTTAATAAAAGCAAATCTTTAGACGGTCGTGATCATTACTTTGTTTTTTCTATCAAGATGAACAAAGACAGTAGTGGCATTAGACAGTATGAATATCAGAGACATTGTTTTAATTTGTAAGAGTCCGACAGGGCTCTTTTTCTGTGATAATTTTATCAAAAAGTATTTGTTATACTTTTTTTTAATTTAGATTTATCTTGGGGGTTTGGGGGCGTGCCACCACATTGTCATATCGTTTGTTTTTTTGAACCGTGAGGTTTGAAATGGCAGGCGATATGATATTTGGGATATTGTGGACACAATATCTGAGCTCGCAAAGCCTTACAAAAATGTTGAATCTATTTTGTAAAACGTACTGACAGTGTCTGTAAGCTTACATTGTCAGTACAGGTATCAATGAAGGAGGAAAAATCATATGAAAAGAGATATACGTAGTATTCGGAAACAATTTCGCTTAACAGAAACGGAAGAAAAACAAATACTAGATTTAATGAGAGAGAAAGGAGAGGATAATTTTTCTGATTTTCTCCGTAAAAGCTTACTATTGTCTAATGGACAAAAACAGATAGAAAAATGGTTCAACCTTTGGAAAAAACAAAAGTTGGAACAAATTAGCCGTGATGTTCATGAAGTATTCATAATTGCTAAAACAAATCATCAGGTTACTCACGAACATGTTTCTATTTTGTTAACTTGTATTCAGGAATTAATTAAAGAGGTAGAAAAAACAGGTCCTCTTAGTGAAGATTTTCGTAACAAATACATGAGGTAGTAGAGTGGAGCACCGATATAGAACAAATTTAAAAAAAGTCTTTTTATCTGACCTAGAATTAGTCAAATTAAATGAAAATATCTCAAAAAGTAACTGCTTATCATTCTCAGAATATGCTAGACGAACTCTACTAGATCCTGGTATAAATTTTATCACCATTGATACAAATAGTTATCAAGATTTGATTTTTGAATTAAAACGAATCGGAAATAATATTAATCAAATAGCTAGAAGCATAAATTATTCGAATTTAATAACGGAAGTTGAATTAAATGAGTTGAGAAAAGGTATAGAAGAGTTAATAGTAGAAGTGGAGAAAGATTTTCTTATTCGATCTGAAAAATTGAGGAAATTTTATGGTCATCACTAAACACTTTGCGATTCATGGAAAAAATTATCGTAGTAAACTAATCAAATATATTTTGAATCCAAGTAAAACAAAAAATCTAACACTAGTTTCAGATTTTGGTATGAGAAATTATTTAGATTTTCCTAGTTATAAAGAACTAGTGAAGATGTACAATGATAATTTTTTAAGTAATGATACTCTTTATGAATTTCGTCATGATAGGCAAGAAGTAAATCAACGAAAAATTCATTCTCATCACATCATTCAGTCCTTTTCTCCAGATGACCATCTCACTCCTGAACAAATCAATCGAATTGGTTATGAGACAGCTAAAGAGTTGACAGCAGGTAGATTTCGTTTTATTGTAGCAACTCATGTCGATAAAGATCATATCCACAATCACATCATCCTAAATTCAATTGATCAGAATTCTGATAAAAAATTTCTATGGGATTATAAAGCAGAACGTAATCTAAGAATGGTTTCAGATCGTCTTTCAAAAATTGTAGGCGCAAAAATTATAGAAAATCGTTATTCTCATCATCAGTATGAAGTTTATCGCAAAACAAATTACAAATATGAAATAAAACAACGAATATATTTTCTAATCGAGAACTCGAAAAATTTTGAAGATTTCAAGAAAAAAGCAAAAGCTTTACATTTAAAAATTGATTTTAGACACAAGCATGTTACTTTTTTTATGACTGATTCAAATATGAAACAACTCGTACGTGATAATAAATTGAATAGAAAACAACCTTATAATGAAACATATTTTAAGAAAAAGTTTGTTCAAAGGGAAATCATAAACATCTTAGAATTTTTGCTTCCAAAAATGAAGAATATGAATGAATTGATTCAACAAGCAGAATTTTTTGGCTTAAAAATAATTCCGAAAGCAAAACATGTTCTATTTGAGTTTGATGGGATTAAGCTTTCAGAGCAGGAATTGGTAAAATCGAATCAGTATAGTGTTAGTTATTTTCAAGACTATTTTAATAACAAAAATGAAACTTTTGTCTTAGATAATAAAAATTTAGTTGAGCTTTACAATGAAGAAAAGCTAATTAAAGAAAAAAAGTTGCCGACAGAAGAGGTGGTATGGAAATCCTATCAAGATTTCAAGAGAAATAGGGATGCTGTTCATGAGTTTGAAGTAGAGTTGAATCTTAATCAAATAGAAGAAGTAGTAGACGATGGAATTTACATTAAGGTACAGTTTGGTATCCGACAAGAAGGACTTATTTTTGTACCAAATATTCAAATCACTATGGAAGAAGAAAAAGTTAAAGTATTTCTCAGAGAAACTAGTTCTTACTATGTATATCATAAAGATTCAGCAGAAAAAAATCGCTTTATGAAAGGTAAAACTTTGATTAGACAATTTAATCTTCAGTATGAAACGCAGTATATGTATAGAAGAATTTCTCTTAGCAAAATTAAAGAAAAAATAGAACAATTAGATTTTCTTATATCTGCGGAAAATAGTTCGAATGATTTTGAAGATATAACAAATGATTTCATTGCCCAAATATCATATCTAGAGAATATGATTGAACAAGTCCAAAATAAAATTGATGATTTAACTAATTTAGAGGAAGTATTGTTGAATAATACGACAAATAGTTCTAGCAATTTAGAAAATAGTATTCAAGGTAAAAGTTCAGTAGATACAATAGAGAAGGATTTATGCATATATAAAGGAAAGATTGAAACACTGAAGGAACACCATAGAGAAGCAATAAATTTATTTGAAATGTTTAATAAAACAATAAAGAAATATAAGAAAAAACAAAATATGAAATCCAACAAGGAAAAAGAGATACATATAGAGTAAATACTTTCCTAATAAGTATGTATAAAAGACTTTCGTGTGCCAATTTGTCACATTTCATAAAATAAGAAATCAACTATACTATACTTATTTTAGGAGACATTAGATGTTGAAAAGGATTGGAGATTTACGCGAGGATACTGATTTGACACAAGAGTATGTTGCAAAAACAATCTTAAATTGTACAAGATCAGCGTATTCTAAAATGGAATCAGGTACCAGATTAATCTCTATAGATGACCTTATCAAACTTGCAGATTTTTATAATGTAAGTTTAGATTACCTTGTAGGTCGAGTGGATAATAAAGAAGACCATTACTCCAAAAAGTATTAGGTTAAGAAAGCACATTGACAATTGAATAGTCCAAAATGGTACTTTCCTCATTTGTGGAGCAGTTTTGAATGGCTCGCCATGATAAGAGCGATATTAAAACCATCAATAAAATAGAGCGATACTTTATATGCCATGATACAAATGATATACAATGATACTTCTGACCGTTCAGGCTGCCATCGTAAAAGAGCAGCAAGTGAAATTCTTATGATGACTTCATCAGTCATGCCATGGAGGTGAAAAAATCTAAGAAAGGAAGTAGTAAAATCATGGAAACAGTAAACTATAAAGATTTAGTTGCGATTGGTTTTCCAGAGCACACATCGAGAAATATTATTAGACAAGCAAAAAAGATTGCTGTAAAAAAGTTTGAAGAAGCTAGAAAAAATGATAAGAATGCGGTACAATTAGGATGTTCACCTTTCGATAATAAGAGGTTAGGCATTGCTCCTAAAAATATTGTAGAAATTTTAATTGGTATTTCTTTTTCAGATATAGAAGGTGAGAAAAATGGTTATATCAAAGACAAAGAAATATAAAGGTGTATACAAAGATTCAAAAGGAAAAATTTATTTTCAAATTGAATTAGGAGTTGATCCAATAACTGGGAAAAGAATTCAAAAGAAAGGAAGGAAAAATCAACAGGGACTACCGTTTAATTCTTTTAAGGAAGCATATGAAGAGATACTTCGTTTAAAACATGAATTTGTGAACTCTACTATTAATAATAGTTTTCTAACTTTTAGAGAGTTTATGGAAGAGATTTATTTAAAATATTACCAACAAAAAGTTCAATTTGTAACTTATCAGACCGCTTTACCACATCATCAGTTTTTCATTAAGCAATTTGGTAGTAAAAAATTATCAGATATTAGTACTATTGACTGTGAAAGATTTCGCTTAGCTATTATAGACAAGTATTCTAGTAACTATGCTAAAAATATGTGGTCTAGATTTAAAGCATGTCTGGGCTATGCAGAAAGATTGGGTTATATTGATAGAGTTCCTTTTAAAGGATTAGATAATCCTAGAGGAAAGCATCCTGATACAAAATTTTGGACATTTGATGAATTTAAGAAGGTAATAAACTCTTTTGATATTAGTGAGTATGAGGGACTCCATAATTACATGACGATCTGGTTATATTTTATGACTGGCTTAAGAGTTAGTGAGGGTATTGCTCTTAAATGGGAAGATATTGATTTTGAACGTAAATGGATTCATGTTCATTCGACAATTGAGAAAGACAAAAACGGTGTATGGTATGCTAAACAACAAACAAAGACAGTAGCAGGGGATCGTAAAATTGATTTAGATGATTTTACGATTACAATACTTAAAAAATGGCGAGAAGTTCAAATCAAGAATGATGATAAAGATTATGTAATATCACGTTTTGGTGCCCCCTTGTGTAAGTCTACAATTTCTAGGATAATAAAAAGGCATGCTAAAATTACTGGTGTACCAGAAATTACGGGGAAAGGATTAAGACATAGTCATGCATCTTATCTTATAAATGTGTTACATAAGGATACTTTATATGTTTCATATCGATTAGGACACGCTGATAAGTCAACCACGTTGAATACATATAGTCATTGGTATTATTCAGGTGATTCAACAATTTCAGAAGAGATTACAAACAGTTTAGATAATCTTGGATTATCAATTTACCTACCAAATTCCTGCCAGAGTTGAAAATTGAGGAATTAACCCACTAATACTGGGAGAAAATAGGATTTGCAAATTGTTACTCTTAAATAATAGAGTTTCCAATCAAAACGAAAACCGAGGTTTAGGCCTCGGTTTTTTTGTCGTTGAAAATAATGATGATAGAATGTGAATAGAGGGCTTTTATAAAGCTAACATGTGTAGCTCTCTTTATTTTCTCTAAACCTACTAAATAGTGCAGTTTTAATGATGTTACAATGATTTTACATTTGCTATATTCCCTTGAGATGTTGCTAATTTGTTGCTATAATGGCTATAAATCATATCATAAAGGGGAAGATGATGAAAAATTTTAAACGTCTTTTGTTAGCTGTTGTAGCTGTCTTTGCAGCAGTCTTTTTGGTAGCTTGTGGCGCAAAAAGCGACAACGGTACTTACGTGTTTGAGCCTACTAAAGATGAAATCAAAGAAATTATGCCAAGTGAATTTCAATCTTTGATAGGTGATAATTACTCATTTACTATTTCTATTACAATTAAGGATAAGAAAGGCGAGATGAAAGTAGACACGAATGCAGGTGGTCAAAATGTTAATCAAGTGATTAAGTTGGAAGTAGACCAAAAAGCTAAAACTCTTGTCTCAGAAAATGAGTATGGGAAAGCGGAAATTACTTATCAAGTTTCAGGAAATGTGTTAACGATTAAGGATGTGAAGAATTCTTTAATGGGTGACACAGACATGTTTAATAACTACATGAAAATTGCTAAGTTTAAAAAAGTTAAATAGTTAATAGAGGTGGGATCTAAATCCTACCTTTTTATGTGTATTTATTATGATTATCTATTAGAATTCTAACTAAATTTTTGATTTTTATCTAATAGCAATAGTTTGAACCCAGTCAAACTAAATAATGTAACAATTTCATTGCGATGCAATGGAATTGTTGCTATAATAGGGATATTCTATGAAATGAGGAGAAATTATGAAAAACTTTAAACAGTTTCTTTTGGCTCTAGTAGCTTTCTTTGCTATTTTTCTTTTAACTGCGTGTGGTGCAAAAGGTGACAACGGAACCTATGTTTACAAACCATCTACAGCAGAAATGAAGAAAATTCTTAAAGATCAAGGAGCTTCCAGTTCAGATATTGATTCTCTAAACAATAAATATTCCTTGGAGTTGTCCATTGATATTAACGATTCAAAAGGATATTTAACTATTAAAACTAAAAGACCAGGCCATAAAACTACAGATTCAACAGAAATTAGAGTTAATCAAAAAACTAAAACAATTGGTGCGCTAGAAGACAAAGGTGAGAAGGTTAGATATAAGATTAATGGAGATACCCTAACATTTAGCTTTACAAAAGATCAAGAATCTACGAATCAATTTGCATCGTCGCTTCTTAAAAATGCTAAATTCAAACGTACAAAATAAACTAAATGAAGAGCAGGAAAACCTGCTCTTTTGCTTTACTTTTATAGCTGGTTTGGTATAATGAATGAGACTACAGATGGGACTGGGGCAGGAATGATTTTCTTTGAAAATGATTTCGTCTCACTCCCTCTTTTCTGTATGATCTAGGAAATTATTTATGGAAAAGGAGAATCATCTATGCTATATATTTGGTCTTACTTGAAAAAGTATCCCAAGTGGCTAGCCCTGAATCTATTTTCGGCGGTCCTGTTTGTTATTGTCAATTTGGGCTTGCCAACGATTCTAGCTCGCATGATTGATGAAGGGATTAACTCGCGTGATGTGGATCGGCTGTATTTCTGGGGCTGGGTCATGTTTGCGATTATTTTGCTTGGAATTGTGGGGCGGATTATCTTGTCTTACGCGGTTGGCCAGCTAACGACCACCATGGTCCGAGATATGCGCAATGACCTCTATGCTAAGTTACAGGAGTACTCGCATCACGAGTATGAGCAAATCGGGGTATCGTCATTGGTCACTCGCTTGACTTCTGATGCCTTTGTTTTGATGCAGTTTGCGGATTCTATGTTGAAGATGGGGGTCATCACACCTTTGATGATGGTTTCCAGTGTTCTCTTGATTCTGACGACCAGTCCTTCTTTAGCGTGGATTGTAGCGGTATCAGTACCATTTCTTGCTGTCGTCGTCTGGTATGTAGCAGTTAAGACACGTCCACTTTCCGAGAAGCAACAAAAGACACTCGACCATCTTAACCAGTTTGCGCGTGAAAATTTGACTGGACTTCGTGTGATTCGTGCCTTTGCTCGTGAAGAATTCCAAGAGGATAAATTTGCGGCTGAAAACGAAGTCTATGCGGAAAACTCGAATAAATTGTTCAAACTAACTGGTTTGACAGAACCTCTATTTGTGCAGATCATCATTGCTATGATTGTGGCGATTGTCTGGTTTGCTTTGGATCCTCTTCATGACGGTAGTTTGAAAATTGGGGATCTGGTTGCCTTTATTGAGTATAGCTTCCACGCGCTCTTATCTTTCCTCTTTTTAGCCAATCTCTTTACCATGTATCCTCGGACTGCGGTCTCTAGCCGGCGTCTCAAGGAAATCATGGACATGCCCATTTCGATCGATCCAAATGAGAATGGGATAACAGAAACAGCATCTCGTGGCTATTTGGAATTTGACAATGTCACCTTTGCTTATCCAGGTGAGACAGAGAGTCCAGTTCTTCACAACATTTCCTTTCAAGCCAAACCTGGCGAAACCATTGCCTTTATCGGCTCGACCGGTTCTGGGAAATCTTCACTTGTGCAGTTGATTCCTCGATTCTATGATGTCACCCTAGGGAAGATTTTGGTGGATGGCGTGGATGTCCGTGACTACAATCTGAAAGCCCTTCGCCAAAAGATTGGTTTTATTCCACAAAAGGCCTTGCTCTTTACGGGAACCATTGCTGAGAACCTTCGTTATGGGAAAGAAGATGCCTCTGTACAAGAGCTAGAACAAGCGGCTGAAATTTCCCAAGCCAAGGAATTTATCGACAGTCGTGAGGAGCGCTTTGATACGCATTTGGCAGAAGGTGGTAGCAACCTTTCAGGTGGTCAAAAACAACGCTTGTCCATCGCTCGTGCCGTTGTCAAAGATCCAGATGTCTTTATTTTTGATGATTCCTTCTCTGCCTTAGACTACAAGACGGATGCCACTTTGCGCAAGCGTCTCAAAGAAGTTACAGGAGATGCGACCGTTTTGATCGTAGCGCAACGCGTGGGAACCATTATGGATGCGGATCAAATTATTGTCTTGGACCAAGGGGAGATCGTCGGTCGAGGAACCCACGATGAATTGATGGAAAGCAATGAGATCTATCGTGAAATTGCCAATTCGCAGCTCGATAGTCCATCATTGACAGAAGAATAGAAAGGAGAAGCAGATGAAACAAGAACAAAACAGTTTTAGTAGACTATGGACCTATTTGAGAGCCTATCGCTTGGAAGTTTGCTTGTCCATTTTCTTAAAAATCCTGAGTGTCGTCATGAGTGTGGTCGAACCCTTTGTTTTGGGGCTTGCCATTACTGAGTTGACAAAAAATCTCATGGATATGGCAAAAGGCCTTGCAGGAGCTGGTCTTAATACATCCTATATTGCGATCATTATGACGCTCTATCTATTCCGTGGGGTCCTCTATGAGTTGGGATCTTATTATTCCAACTATTTCATGACCAATGCTGTTCAAAAGACCGTTCAGGACATGCGAAATGATTTGTCTCATAAAATCAATCACATTCCCGTTTCTTATTTTGACCGGCATCAGTTCGGAGATTTGCTAGGACGTTTTACTAGCGATGTCGAAACTGTCTCGAATGCCTTACAACAGTCCTTCTTACAAATCGTTAACGCTATCTTTACCTTGCTTTTTGTCATTAGCATGGTCTTGTACTTAAACATCCAGCTGGGGCTGGTGGTGATCATTTCCATTCCGATTACCTATTTCAGTGCTCGATTTATCATGAAAAAATCTCAGCCTTACTTTAAAGAGCAGGCAGATGTTTTGGGAGCAATGAACGGCTTTGTGCAAGAAAATTTAACAGGCTTTAATGTCCTTAAGCTCTACGTTCGGGAAAAATCTTCCCAGGAAGAGTTTCATGATATTACCCATCACCTTCAAAAAGTAGGGTTCAAGGCTAATTTCATTTCTGGCTTAATGATGCCGATTTTAAATGGGATTTCAGATTTGACTTATCTCATTATCGCTTTGTTTGGTGGCTTGCAAGTGATAGCAGGTCGTTTGACTGTCGGGAATATGCAGGCCTTCGTTCAATATGTTTGGCAGATCAACCAACCGATTCAAAACTTGACCCAATTGGCAGGACAGCTACAAAGTGCCAAATCGTCTCTAGACCGGATTTTCCAAGTCATGGATGAACCAGATGAAGTAGCAGATGTGACAGAAACCCTCTCTGGAGATTTGACAGGGCAAGTCAGCTTTAAAAACGTGGATTTCCAATATGTAGCGGATAAACCCTTGATTCGTGATTTCAACCTAGAAGTCAAACCAGGTGAAATGGTGGCCATTGTCGGACCGACTGGAGCAGGGAAAACAACCCTGATTAATTTGCTGATGCGCTTTTACGATGTGACTGCAGGATCGATTACAGTGGATGGTCATGATATTCGTCATCTATCTCGCCAAGATTACCGCAAACAATTCGGAATGGTGCTTCAGGATGCTTGGTTATATGAAGGAACCATCAAAGAAAACCTTCGCTTTGGTAATCTCGAGGCAACGGATGAGGAAATTGTGGAAGCTGCAAAGGCAGCCAATGTCGATCACTTTATCCGGACGCTTCCCGGTGGTTACAACATGGAAATGAACCAGGAGTCTAGCAATATTTCTCTAGGGCAAAAGCAACTCCTAACCATTGCGCGTGCGCTCCTGGCCGATCCTAAAATCTTGATTTTGGATGAAGCGACGTCTTCTGTCGATACGCGTTTAGAACTCTTGATTCAAAAAGCCATGAAGAATTTGATGAAAGGGCGGACTAGCTTTGTCATTGCTCACCGCCTGTCTACCATTCAAGAAGCAGATAAAATCCTTGTTCTCAAAGATGGCCAAATCATCGAGCAAGGAAATCACCAATCCTTGTTGGCAGACAAAGGATTCTACTATGAGCTCTACAATAGCCAATTTTCAAATAAAAAAGCGGAATAAGCTCGTGTCATCATAAGAGGTTTGAGAAAGCATTCTCAGCCTCTTTTTTCTTACTCACTTTTATTACTACATAAAAAGGTTAACATTTCTGCAACAAATTGATACAGAATATTCACACAATTTACCTTGTTTGTCATGATAATTTTTATTAGGATAGAATCGTTGTAAAAAATAAAAGGAGAAATGTGTGATGAATCATTTAAACAAAGATATCGTTTTTGGCATTCGCAAGTCTAAGCTTGGAGTCTTTTCTGTCGTGATTGCGATCATGGGGGCTTGTTTTTTGACTGGACAATCTGTGGCAGCTGATCAAGTTGGAGAGCAAGCACAAGTCCAAACACAAGGGCAAGAAGCGACAACTTCGGATCCCGCAAGCTCTCAAGTAGATACCAGCCAATATGGAGCATCTATGCCTTACACCCGTTATGAAGCAGACAAAGGAAACCTCCTTGGAAAGGCAGAGGTAGAGCAGTCTCAAGACAGTCACTCAACAGCTATTGAAGCTTCTGATCAGACCTATGTCGCTTTAAAAGAAAAGGGAGATGGTGTTTCCTTTAAGGTCAATGAACCAGCCAATGCTTTAACCGTACGCTACACGGTACCAGATGGCGCAAGTGGACAACTCGATGTACAGGTGAATGGTCATAGTGTTCAACAATTGGATCTTTCGTCCTCATCTAACTGGCAGTATTTGAATGACAAAGGTGTACACGATAGTGCACAGGCTGATACACGTGCCCGCTTCCAATTTGACGAAGTGCATAGCCTGCTTCCAGGCATTCAACTTCAAAAAGGAGATGTGGTTTCACTCGTAAAAAACAAAGCAGACGACGTCCATTACGGCCTTGACTTTGTGGAATTTGAGCAAGCTCCAGACCCGATTGCTCAAGGGGATAATGCTATCAATATTGTTTCTAAAGGAGCTACGCCAAACGACGATACTGATGACAGCCAGGCTCTCTATGATGCGATTTATGAAGCTAAACAAACCGGAAAGAATGTCTATATCCCAGCTGGGCGATTTAATCTCAATCGAAAAGTCGGTATCGATGCTTCTGATATGAAGATTTCAGGGGCTGGTATCTGGCATACCCAACTGCATTTTACTAGTGACCAAGCTGGTGGTGGTGGATTTGACTTCCTTCACCAAGACAACCATGTTGAATTTAGCGATGTCTATCTGTCCTCCAACCTTCGTTCACGCTATGGTGAAAATGCTCAGTACAAGGCCATTTCTGGAACGCCAGGGAAGAATTCTCATATTCACGATATTTGGGCCGAACATTTTGAAGTCGGCATGTGGATTGGCGATTATGCTGGAAAAAATGATATGAAGTACACAGATGGTCTAGTGGTAGAAAATGTCCGTTTGCGCAATAACCTGGCTGACGGGGTCAACTTTGCCCAAGGGACTAAGAATTCGATTGTCCGCAATTCGAGTATTCGTGGAAATGGAGATGACGGACTTGCCAGCTGGTCAAGTATTGCGGATGGGACAGAATCGGCAGTAGCAGAAAATAATAAATTCTTGCACAATACGATTGAACTCGGTTGGCGAGCTGGTGGTGTTGGGATCTTTGGTGGAAAAGGCCATGAGATTGCCTACAATCGGATTAAAGAGAATATCGGTGATGCTGGAATTCGCTTGACGACTGTCTTTAAGGGCCATAACTTTGATTTGAATGAAGAAGGGATTCGGGTTCACCACAATCTCTTGGAGCGCACAGGAACGAAGAGCGATATCTACAACAAGGATCGTGGATCGATTGATGTTGAAACGCGCTATGGAGATATTAAAAATGTCACAATTGAGGACAATGTATTTGTAGCGCCATTTGATACAGGTGTGACCGATCACCTCAATCCAAATGGAGGTATCCTAAACCATGTCGAAGTCAGAAACAATCAAACCATGAGTCAACTCTCTCATTCAGCACAAGCAGGACTATCTGCTCCTGCTTCAAAACCAGTTGGACAAGCCTTGAAGGTGAAAGAAAAACCCCTTCAAGCAGGCGCAGTGAAAGCTTCCCTTCAACCATCGAAAGTTCAACCGTCTAAAAAACAAACCGGCCTGAATCTAAAACAAGCAAAGACAGTCACTGAAACAGTCAAACCGAACTATGTGCTAAAATCAACAAATTCCAAGCAAAAGAGCTTTTTGAAAGCTCCGAGCGCTTTGTTCCTTTACCGGATGATGGGGTTACGTCAAACGGTTTAAGAAGGATGGAAATCCTGGATACATTTCCAGGATTTTTTGCTTGCTGCTAGACTTTCATTGACAGTGAGGAGGCATATCGGTATACTAGGTATAATCTAATGAGGAGGCCACCATGATGATTCGACCCGTTCTGCTCAGCGATGCAGCAGCTATCCGAGCGATTTACCAACCTTATGTAACAGAGACAGCCATTACCTTTGAGGTTGATGTACCGACTGTCCAGGAATTTGAAAGTCGCATCATAAAAACGCTGACCCAATTTCCTTATTTGGTCGCAGAAGTGGATGGGAAAGTTGTGGGGTATGCCTATGCTTCGACCTATTATGCACGCGCTGCCTATGATTGGACCACTGAATTGTCTATTTATGTAGCAAAAGAAGCGCGTGGACAAGGGATCGGATCGGCCCTTTATACTGCCTTAGAAGAGGAGTTGCAAGCACGAGGCTACTTACGCTTTCTGGCTTGTATCGCAGTTCCGAACGAAGCGAGCATTTCCATGCATGAAAAGCGAGGGTATGTCCAAGTGGCTCATTTCCCAAAGATTGGCTATAAGTTTAACAAATGGCATGATATCGTCTGGATGCAAAAGACGATCGAAGGGCCGGTGAGAAAAATACAGTAGAAATCACGACATTTGTAAATCGCAATAGTTAATTATCCCTGACTTTTTCATAGGCTAAAATGATACTAATAAAATTACTGAAAGAGACCGGAAAGTTGTGATGGTCTCCCCTACATGAAAGGAGCCTTTATGACTGAAGAACAAAGTGCTAGGCTGTTACCTCAAAAGCCCTCCAGATGGGCCAAAATTCTACTTAACCGAAAGGTTCCCATTCTTCTGTTCTTCTTACTGGAATTGGCCTTTCTTGTCTTTTCATATCTCAGTCTACAAGAGCATTTCCCATCCATTATCTTATGGGAACACTTGTTGAGTGTCTTTACCTTCTTTTACTTGCTCAATCGTTCCATGGATTCTCGTTCCAAACTGTCCTGGGTGATTATCATTGCCCTCTTTCCAATTTTTGGGACGGCTCTGCTTTACTTTTCGTTAGCTGATTTGGGTGTGAGACGCTTGAAAAAACGGCTTGAGGATGCTACAGTGCAGGCTTCCGACCATTTAAGCACCGGTCCAGAAGTTGCTGATTATTTATCCCAAAGTGATTGCCAATTACAGAAATTAGCTTATTTTTTGGAGCATAGTCCAGCACAGTTTCCTATCTACAGAGACACAGAGGTTACCTATTTTCCACTTGGAGATGACATGCTTCCAGCCTTGCTGGAGGATTTGAAAAAGGCAGAGCGTTATATCTTCATGGAATATTTCATAATTGATGAAGGGATCATGTGGGGTGAGATTTTAGCCATTTTAGAGGAGAAGGCCAAGGCAGGTCTTGATGTCCGTGTCATGTTTGATGGGATGAATGAGATGACTACCTTGTCCTACGATTATATCGAGCGGTTGCACAAGGTTGGTATTAAAGCTCAGGCCTTCTCACCAGTCAAGCCTATTCTATCAACCTATTACAATTACCGAGACCATCGAAAGATTACAGTGATTGATGGTCAAGTTGCTTATACTGGTGGCGTTAATATCGCTGACGAGTATGTTAATAAACGAGAACGCTTTGGCCATTGGAAGGACACGGCCCTTCGCTTAGATGGTTCAGCAGTTCAAACGCTAAAAGCTCTCTTTTTGACTATGTGGACAGTGACTGGAATAGAAGATAAAACGGATATGGAGCACTATCTACAAGAAAAACCTCAACAAAGAAAGAGTCAGGGCTTGGTTCTTCCTTATGGCAATTCTCCATTGACTTATCATAAGGTGGCTGAGGATGTTTATCTTCATTTACTGAATACATCGACCAATTATGTTCACATCATGACGCCGTATCTGATCTTGGATGACGAATTGGTTAGAGCTATGACTTTCGCGGCCAGACGAGGTGTGGATGTTCGTATCATTATGCCAGGTATTCCAGATAAACAGTATGCCTTTGATATTGCGACGACCTATTTTAAAGCCCTCTTGGATGCTGGCGTCCGTATTTTCCGTTATACCCCAGGCTTTGTCCATGCTAAGGTTTATGTTTCTGATAGCCAACAAGCTGTTGTAGGAAGCATTAATACAGACTACCGAAGTCTCTATCAAAATTTTGAAGATGGGGTCTATCTCTACAAAACTCTGGAAGTGCTAAAGATTGAAGAAGATTTTGAGAAAACCCAGGCTCTATCAGAGGAAGTCACTCTAGAAAGTTTATCTAAAATGCCTATGGTTCATCGTCTGGGTGGCTATCTTTTTTCTTTGATTGGACCTTTGATGTAAAAAAGGAGGAATCATATGGATACAAAAATTCTTTTGAAATTGTTAGAAAACCAAGCTGATCCAGCGAAAGTCTCAGCAATGGAAGCTTATATGAAAAATAAATTCAGCTTTCTTGGCGTTCAAAAACCAATTCTCAAAAAGATTGAAAGAGAGTTTTTTAAACCCTTCATAAAGGATCCAATTGATTGGACTTTTGTGGAAGAGTGTTGGCAGCAACCTTACCGTGAGTTTCAATATATTGCTATGGATTATCTGGATAAAAAGAAGAAGGAGCTTAGACCTGAAGATTTTCCAAAGCTAAAGGAATTGGCTCAAACCAAGTCCTGGTGGGATAGTATTGATCAGTTGGACCGCATCATCGGAGAGATTACTTTCACATATCCAGAAACCAAACAGGTTATGCTGGATTGGAGTAGGGATCAGGACTTTTGGTTGAGGCGGATTGCCATTGATCACCAGCTTATGAGGAAAGAAAAAACAGATACGGATTTGTTAGAAAAAGTGATCCTCAATAATCTAGGTCAAAGCGAGTTCTTTATAAATAAGGCAATTGGCTGGAGCTTACGCAACTATTCCAAGGTCAATCCGGATTGGGTAGGGGCCTTTATCGACCGCTATCGAGATCAGTTGTCACCATTAAGCATTCGGGAAGGAAGCAAGTACTTACCTTCTTGACAGTTTGTGGATGTTCATGGTAAACTAGATTCATGCGATGAGTCGATTGGCTCCTTTGGAGCCTTTTGCGCTGAGGAGGTCTACATTCAATTGTAACGCAGGAGCGGACCTTGAACAGTTGTGTGAACCTGCTGTTCTCACCGAAAGGTGCCTCGAATCCTGGTCTTCGGATCAGGATTTTTTTGTTTCCTCAAAGAACCAAAAACTATTATAATACAGTTGCTACAAAGTTATGTTGGTGTTATAATATAGTAAAGTGCCTAGGTCAGAAAGGAGTGGAGTTGATTGGGAGATTTCTATCATTCTAATGATTCAGCATCTATAGACTATTCGCAAAAAATTGAAGAGCTTGAAAACTCTAAACCATTTCAGGATGCTATCGGATTGATTCGAGAACAGATGAAGAACAATCTTCAGTGGAATGTTTTGCGATCCTTTGGTATTATTTGCGCCATACTGTCTCTCATTTTATTGCGTTTTGCAGCTATTCCTTTGATCCTTTTAGTGGCTGGTTTGTATTATTGGCCGCAATATAAAAAACGAAAAGCCTTGTTTGGGGATCGAATTCGTTCGAACGATGAGATTTATCTTGATGATATCCTGTCTCCTGTATTAAAGGAAGTTTTTCCTCGGGCTTCGATCAAAGAGGACGGTTCCATCCCTTCTGAAGCTCTCTCGCATTTATGTCCTCGGTCGACTGATTTTCTATGTTTTAAAGAGCTATCATTTCATGATGACAAAGAGCTGACGGTGTCAAATCTCTATGCCCATCATACGGAGACTCGTTACCGGACATCTAATGGACATACGAGGACGGAACATGTGGAAGTTACAGATTTCCTTGGACAAGTGTTCTCTTTATGTCTACCGATCAATTTCTCCGGTCATCTTCGGGTTGTGCCAACCAAGAAATCCTTTCTTTTTAAGAGGGAGGTGAATGGGATTTATCCTGGAGCCAGAGGAGATGAAGTTCAAATTGAAACCGAGGATATTCGCAATAACGAGAATTACAATATCTACTGTACAGATGAACTGTCTGCCCGTAAATTTCTCACCCCTAAGATGTTGGAATGGTTTGATCGACAAATTTCTCAAAATGCCATGTGTGTATTTTTGAAAGACAAGAAACTTTTTATTTCTTTGTATACCGATCGCTATATCTTTCCGACCCCCCAAAAACCAGAAGATATTGATCAACTATCTTTGGTATCTGAATATCATAAATTATGCAGAGAACTAGCTTTAATTAAAGAAATAACAGCAATTTTTGAAGGAGAAGCATCATGAACCTCATTATTGGAATCATTCTATTATTTGTTGCCCTATTGGCCATTTGGTTTATTAGTGTAGGAAATCGCCTCAATCGCTATCTAGTAACCATTGAAGAATCAAAGAGAACCGTTGATATCGTTCTCGTAAAACGCTATGATACCATTTCGGAAATGCTAAAAGTAGCGAAAGCCTATGCCAAACACGAGCAACAGATTTTTACTGATTTAGTTGCTTTACGCCAAGGAGCGACTATACAAGAATCTAACCAAGTTATTACCAATCAAAATGATGTCTTGGCACAAATTCGTGCAGTCGGTGAAAACTATCCAGAGCTCTTGTCTTCTAACCAATTCTTGGCCTTGCAAAAGGAAATTGCTGACGAAAATGAAGATCTTGCTGCAGCGAAGCGAATTGTCAACAGTAATGTCAGCCACATCAATCAAGAAATTGTTTCCTTTCCAGCGTCTATCGTAGCAGGTGTAAAGGGGATCCATCAAGTTCCATTCCTTGCTGAAGAAACACAAGGTAAGAAAGATTTAAGCGACTTGAACTATGACCTGAACTAAAGAGCTATTTATGATAAATAACCATCAAGAATCCTGGTCTTAGAATCAGGATTTTTTCCTACTGTTGGTACTTTTCATTTATGCCAAAAAATTGTATAATAGTACAAATACTCAATTTTTAGAAAATTTTGAAAGAGGATTTACTATGGGATACACAGTTGCTGTTGTCGGTGCTACAGGTGCCGTTGGTGCTCAAATGATCAAAATGTTGGAAGAATCTACTCTTCCAATCGATAAAATTCGCTACCTTGCGTCAGCACGTTCTGCAGGAAAAGTCTTGCAATTTAAAGGGCAAGACGTGACCATTGAGGAAACGACTGAAGATGCTTTTGAAGGCGTTGATATTGCTCTTTTCTCAGCTGGTGGTTCAACATCTGCCAAATATGCACCTTATGCGGTGAAAGCAGGCGCAGTAGTGGTTGATAACACTTCTTATTTCCGTCAAAATCCGGATGTCCCATTGGTAGTGCCTGAAGTCAATGCACATGCTCTTGATGCTCACAACGGAATCATCTCTTGTCCAAACTGTTCAACCATCCAAATGATGGTAGCGCTTGAACCAGTCCGTCAAAAATGGGGCTTGGACCGTATCATCGTGTCTACTTACCAAGCTGTTTCAGGTGCTGGTATGGGAGCTATTCTTGAAACCCAACGTGAGTTGAAGGAAGTCTTGAATGACGGAGTCAACCCACGCGATGTCAAAGCGGAAATCTTGCCATGTGGTGGTGATAAAAAACATTACCCAATTGCTTTCAACGCTCTTCCACAAATCGATGTCTTCACAGATAATGACTACACATACGAAGAAATGAAGATGACAAATGAAACCAAGAAAATCATGGAAGATGATAGCATTGCCGTTTCAGCAACTTGTGTGCGGATTCCAGTCTTGTCAGCTCACTCAGAGTCAGTCTACATCGAAACAAAAGAAGTGGCACCAATTGACGAAGTGAAAGCTGCGATTGCTGCCTTCCCAGGTGCCGTCCTTGAAGACGATGTCGCTCACCAAATTTACCCACAAGCGGTTAATGCGGTAGGTTCACGCGATACATTCGTCGGACGGATTCGTAAAGACTTGGATGCTGAAAAAGGAATCCACATGTGGGTTGTTTCAGATAACCTCCTTAAAGGAGCTGCTTGGAACTCAGTCCAAATCGCAGAAACTCTTCACGAACGTGGACTTGTACGTCCAACAGCTGAGTTGAAGTTTGAATTGAAATAGGGAGAAAAACAGAAGTCAGTAACTCGAAGAGTTTGATTTCTTCCGTAGCTTTTAAGCGAATCAACTTGTTTTTATGAACAGATCATGAGGCAAAGGCAAGCAGACCCCAGCCTCTTTCTTATATAGAGAAAGGTTTTTCTATGTCTTATAATGATTTAAAAGATTGTAAAATCATCACCGCATTTATCACCCCCTTCCATGAAGATGGAACCATTAATTTTGATGCTCTTCCTGCCTTGATCGAGCACCTCTTGGCACATCATACAGATGGGATTCTCTTAGCTGGAACGACTGCAGAAAGTCCAACTCTGACCCACGATGAGGAATTGCAACTCTTTGCGGCCGTTCAAAAGATTGTCAATGGTAGAGTTCCTTTGATCGCTGGTGTCGGAACCAATGAAACCCGCGACTCGATTGAGTTCGTTAAAGAAGTGGATGCTTTTGGTGGCTTTGCAGCAGGATTGGCTATCGTCCCATACTACAACAAACCATCCCAAGAAGGCATGTATCAACACTTTAAAGCGATTGCAGATGCATCCAATCTTCCGATTATTATCTACAATATTCCAGGGCGCGTGGTTGTGGAAATGACGCCTGAAACCATGCTTCGTTTAGCAGAACACCCAAATATCATTGGGGTCAAAGAGTGTACAACTCTTGCTAATATGGCCTATTTGATTGAACACAAGCCAGAAGAATTTCTCGTCTATACAGGGGAAGATGGAGATGCTTTCCATGCGATGAACCTTGGGGCTGATGGAGTGATCTCAGTGGCTTCTCATACAAATGGAGATGAAATGCATGAGATGTTCCAAGCGATTGAACACAACGATATTAAAAAGGCTGCGGCTATCCAACGTCAATTTATCCCTAAAGTCAATGCTCTCTTCTCATATCCGAGTCCAGCTCCTGTCAAAGCTGTCTTAAACTATATGGGCTTTGACGCAGGGCCAACTCGTTTGCCATTGGTGCCAGCACCGGCAGAAGAAGCGAAACGTATCATCAAGGTTGTAGTAGATGGGGATTACCATGCTACTAAAGAGATCATTACGGGAGTTTTAAGACCAGATTACTAATATTTTATTGTAGAAAATATGTTTGAATAAAAATAACTTAACTTCCCAATCAATGAATCTATTTTTTGAAAGACCTTTGATTCTTTGTAAAAAAATTATATAATAAAGTAGTAGGTCTTCATTTCTTTCTAAGGGAAATGAAGTATTCATGAAAATTTAAAATAAAGGAGACTCCGATGGAAGTCATTAAACGTAGTGGAGAAGTGGTTGAATTCAACCCAGATAAAATTTACCAAGCTATTTTGAAAGCTGCGCAAGTTGTCTATGTTTTGACAGATGATTTGCGACAAAACCTAGCTCAAGTGACCAAGAAAGTTGCTATGGATTTGGATGAAGCTCAGGTAGAACGCGCAACCATCAGTATGATCCAATCACTAGTGGAACAACGCTTGCTGGGAGCAGGTTATATTACCATTGCAGAACACTACATTTCTTATCGCTTGCAACGTGATTTGGAACGGAGCGGCTATGGTGATCACATCGCCGTGCATTTGCATTTTGAGCAAATTCGCTAGAATATAAAATAGAAGTTACTTAGGTAGCTTCTTTTTTAGTATTTTTATTAATCACAGTGATTCAAGAAAACATGGTATAATAGAAGAGATTGAACTGGAAAGGAAGTGAGATTATGGCAACTATTCAATGGTTTCCTGGACACATGTCCAAAGCTAGAAGACAAGTACAAGAAAATTTAAAATTTGTGGATTTTGTGACGGTTCTGGTAGATGCTCGTTTGCCCCTATCAAGCCAAAATCCTATGTTAACCAAAATTGTTGGTGATAAGCCTAAATTAATGATTTTGAACAAGGTAGACTTGGCAGATCCTGTGGCAACAAAAGAATGGCAGGACTATTTTGAGTCTCAAGGCATCAAAACCTTGGCTATCAACTCCAAAGAGCAATCTACGGTTAAGAAGGTCACAGATGCTGCTAAGTCTTTGATGGCCGATAAAATTGCTCGTCAGAAGGAACGAGGGATTCAGATTGAAACCCTTCGGACCATGATTATCGGGATTCCTAATGCCGGGAAATCAACTCTGATGAACCGCTTAGCGGGGAAAAAGATTGCTGTTGTTGGAAATAAACCAGGGGTGACCAAGGGGCAACAATGGTTGAAAACCAATAAAGACCTTGAAATCTTGGATACCCCAGGGATTCTCTGGCCAAAGTTTGAAGATGAAGAAGTGGCTTTAAAGCTCGCCTTAACAGGAGCGATAAAGGATCAGTTGCTTCCAATGGATGAAGTGACCATCTTTGGCCTTAACTATTTTAAAGAGCATTATCCAGCTGTTTTGAAGGAACGTTTTAAACAAATGGATCTGGAACAAGAAGCTCCTGAAATCATTATGGAAATGACCCAGAAATTAGGATTTCGTGAAGATTACGACCGTTTTTACCAACTCTTTGTTAAAGACGTCCGCGATGGAAAATTGGGACGCTATACGCTGGATCGTGTAGGTGAAATAGATGCCAACGATTAAAGAAATCAAAGAGCGTTTGGCAACGATTGACGATCTAGATCATCCCTTATTTGAAGAATTGATCCTTGATGGTCGAGCGGGGGTTCAAGCGGCTATCAGCAAACGAAAACGCGAACTCCAAAAACAAGTGGATGAAGACTTGCGTTTGGAAAAAATGCTAGCCTATGAGAAAGAACTTTATGCTCAAGGGATTGATCTTATTGCAGGTGTGGATGAAGTGGGACGCGGCCCATTAGCGGGTCCAGTTGTTGCAGCTGCCGTGATCTTGCCGAAAGCTTGTAAAATTCCGGGACTCAACGATAGTAAAAAGATTCCAAAATCCAAACACAAAGAAATCTATGAGGCTGTGCTCCAAAACGCCATTGCGATCGGAATCGGCATCAAGGACAATCAAGTGATTGATCAGGTTAATATCTATGAAGCTACGAAGCTAGCCATGATGGAGGCCATTGGTCAGTTAGAGCCTCAACCCCAGCATCTTTTGATTGATGCCATGAAGTTGGATCTTCCTATTCCCCAAACTAGTATCATCAAAGGGGATGCCAACTCCTTATCCATTGCTGCAGCATCCATCGTAGCCAAGGTGACTCGGGATCAGATGATGGAAGAGTTTGATTGCGAATATCCGGGTTATGATTTTACGCAGAACGCTGGCTATGGGACGGCTAACCATCTGGCTGGCCTCGACAAGCTGGGAGTGACTCCTATCCATCGGCGTTCATTTGAACCCGTCAAATCAATGTGTGAGGATTAGGCTATGCTATTTACCATCGATATCGGAGGGACCTTTATAAAGTACGGTCTGATGGATGCAGACTATCAATTGATCCGTACAGACAAGATCCCAACACCATCTACGATTGAGGACTTTTGGCAAGGATTAGAAGGAATCGTTGCTCCTGTACGGGAAGAAATCGAGGGAATCGCCATTTCATGCCCTGGTGAGATCCAAAAGAGCCTTGGCTTTGTCTTTCGAGGTGGTCTCATTCCATATTTGCGAGGCATTCCTCTAGCTAGTAGATTGCAACAAACATTTCAAGTACCCGTCACCGTTCTTAATGATGGAGAAGCTGCTGGTCTAGCGGAAGCAAGGCTTGGCAATCTAAAAGATTGTTCTTGCGGTGCGACCTTGGTCTTAGGGACAGGAGTCGGCCTTGCTCTTCTTTCTAACGGTGATCTATTGAGAGGATGGCAACTGACAGAATACATTCGGACTATTGATAAGGCAGAAAGAACACCAGAAAATCGCCGCTTTCATCGCGGACTCTTTTTGCAAGGTATTTCCAATCTTTTGGAAAACACCGGTTCAGCTGTTCAATTTGTTGAGAAGGCTAGTCACATCTTAAACCTAGAAAAGGCAGATGGTATAGCCGTTTTCAAGGCTCTTGATCAAGGAGGCCATGAGGAGCTGAAATCCTTGTTTCGGGAGTATTGTCATGATATTGCTATTCTGATTTTTAATCTTCAATCATTGCTCCTGCTTGAGAAGGTGACAATTGGAGGGGGCATTAGTAGCCAACCGCTACTGATCGATGAGATCAGTCGACAATACCATAACCTACTCTCTCAAAAAGGGCATAAACAATTTGAGGCCTTGCCGATCCAAGCGGCTCGCTTCCATAATGAAAGCAACTTGATTGGTGCCGCATCTTACTTTTATTCTTCTACATATCAAAAAAAGTTCTAGAAATAGAGCTTTTTTTCCATTCTTTTTCGAATAAATAAGTGAGAGGAAGTAGAAGGTGACCATGGAGAAATTTGAAATCTTTAAATTAAAAGAAGCTGGTTTATCAAATGAGCAAGTCTTGAGAATTTTGGACTACTGTAGGAAAGACCAAGCCTTACCAAGCTTAGAAGAGATAGCAAGGATCGCTCGCTGTCGCAGTATTATTCATTTTGTAGACAAATACCGGCAGCTGGATGAAGAGCATTTACACAAGGAGTTTGAACGGTTCCCATCTCTATCCATTTTTGATCCTGAATACCCGGAGGAATTGCTACAGATCTACAATCCTCCTGTACTCCTTTTTTACCAAGGAGATTTGGAGCTGTTAACCAAACCGAAGATTGCAGTCGTAGGAGCTCGGGAAACGACGCGAGAAGGGGTGCGATCTGTAGAGAAGATTATTAAAGAACTTGGAAATGAACTGGTCATCGTTAGTGGACTTGCTAAGGGAATTGATGCGACAGCTCATTATGCCAGTATACGAAATGGTGGCAAGACCATCGGAGTGATAGGAACGGGACTGGATGTCTTTTATCCTAAAAGCAATCAAAGACTGCAGGCACATATGGGGGAAAACCATCTGATCTTGAGCGAGTATGGTCCAGGGCAGGCCCCACTTAAGTTTCATTTTCCTGAGAGAAATCGCATCATTGCAGGTCTCTGTCAGGCAGTGATTGTGGCAGAGGCGCGACTCCGTTCAGGGAGTTTGATTACTTGTGAGCGTGCTATGGAAGAAGGCCGAGACGTTTTTGCTATTCCAGGAAATATTTTAGATGGAAAATCTGCAGGCTGCCATCATCTGATTCAAGAAGGTGCAAAGCTTGTCACCTCAGGCCAGGACATTCTTGATGAATTGAAATACGAATTGTGATTTTCCTATAGGAGAAGTTCCTAGTTGACATCTTTCTTAAAATGTATTAAACTCAATGAGATTTATACAAAACAGAGGGATAAAACGTGGTAACAAAAAAGAAAAGCAGTACAACCAAGAAAAATTTGGTGATTGTGGAGTCTCCTGCTAAGGCGAAAACAATCGAAAAATACCTTGGTCGTAACTACAAAGTCATGGCTAGTGTTGGCCATATTCGGGATCTGAAAAAATCTACGATGTCTATTGACTTCGACAATAACTATGAACCGGAGTATATCAATATTCGCGGAAAAGGTCCCTTGATCAATGATTTGAAAAAAGAAGCTAAAAAAGCCAAACAAGTCTTTCTCGCAAGTGACCCGGACCGAGAAGGAGAAGCTATTTCTTGGCATTTAGCGCATATTTTGAACTTGGATGCCAAAGAAAAGAACCGCGTGGTCTTTAACGAAATCACCAAGGATGCAGTAAAAAATGCCTTTAAAGAACCGCGCCAAATCGATATGGACTTGGTCGATGCCCAACAAGCCCGTCGTGTCTTGGACCGGATTGTAGGGTATTCAATTTCGCCTATTCTTTGGAAAAAGGTTAAAAAAGGACTTTCTGCAGGGCGCGTGCAATCAGTTGCCCTCAAATTAATTATTGATCGTGAAAACGAAATTAATGATTTCAAGCCGGAAGAATACTGGACCATTGATGGTGTCTTTAAAAAAGGGACCAAGCAATTCCAAGCTAGCTTCTATGGGATTGATGGCAAGAAGATGAAGCTCAACACCAATGAAGAGGTGAAAGCTGTTCTTGAACGCTTAGATGGCAAAGATTTTACTGTTGAAAAAGTTGAAAAGAAAGAACGTCGTCGGAATGCACCACTTCCTTACACCACCTCTTCTATGCAGATGGATGCAGCCAATAAGATCAACTTCCGTACACGCAAGACCATGATGGTCGCTCAGCAATTGTACGAAGGAATCAATATCGGCTCTGGTGTTCAAGGTTTGATTACCTATATGCGTACCGACTCCACACGGATCAGTCCGGTTGCGCAAAATGAGGCAGCTAACTTTATCGTGGATCGCTTCGGTGAGAAATATTCTAAGCATGGAAGCCGTGTGAAGAATGCTTCTGGTGCCCAAGATGCCCACGAAGCGATTCGTCCGTCTAGCGTCTTCAATACTCCTGAGAGCATTGCTAAATACTTGGACAAAGACCAATTGAAACTCTACACCTTGATTTGGAATCGTTTTGTAGCTAGTCAAATGACAGCTGCTGTCTTTGATACTATGAATGTCCGTTTAGGTCAAAATGGGGTTCAGTATACAGCAAATGGGAGCCAGGTGAAGTTCGATGGTTATTTGGCTATTTATAACGACTCAGATAAGAACAAGATGTTGCCGGATATGGTAGAAGGCGATATCGTTAAGCAAGTCAATAGCAAGCCGGAGCAACACTTTACCCAACCACCTGCTCGATATTCTGAAGCGACCTTGATTAAGACCTTGGAAGAAAATGGGGTTGGTCGTCCTTCAACCTATGCTCCGACGATTGAGACCATTCAAAAACGCTATTATGTGAAGCTGGTAGCAAAACGCTTTGAACCAACAGAGTTAGGGGAAATCGTTAATAAACTGATCGTTGAATTCTTCCCAGATATTGTCAACGTGACCTTCACAGCAGAGATGGAAGGGAAACTCGATGATGTCGAACTTGGAAAGGAAGAGTGGCAAAAAGTCATCGATGCCTTCTACAAACCATTCTCTAAGGAAGTCGCAAAGGCTGAAGAAGAGATGGAAAAAATCCAAATTAAAGATGAACCAGCTGGTTTTGATTGTGAAGTCTGTGGTAGCCCGATGGTGATTAAATTAGGACGTTTTGGTAAGTTCTATGCTTGTAGTAATTTCCCAGATTGTCGTCATACGCAAGCCATTGTCAAAGAAATCGGTGTGGAGTGTCCTGACTGTCATCAGGGACAAATCATCGAGCGTAAAACCAAGCGCAACCGTATCTTCTATGGATGCAATCGCTATCCAGAGTGTGAATTTACCTCTTGGGATAAACCAATCGGTCGGGATTGTCCAAAATGTGGTCACTACTTAGTTGAGAAAAAAGTTCGTGGCGGTGGCAAACAAGTCGTTTGTAGCAATGGTGATTACGAAGAAGAAAAAGTGAAATAATCTTTTGAATAATTTAATGTCTATTATAACGGCAATTTTTATAAATGTCTGTTATAATAGACATTTTTTGTTTTTTTCGTTATAATAGACATAAGGAGGTGGGCTTTATGTATCTTGCTTTGATTGCAGATGTGATTGATTCCAAAATCGTACAAGAACGTTTTGACCTGCAAAAACAGTTAGAAAAAACCCTTCAAAAGATCAATGAGCTTTTTAAAGACTGCCTAGCATCGGCTTTTACCCTAACTTTGGGGGATGAGTTTCAAGCGCTTTTAAAAGTGGAGGCTCCGGTTTTTCAAATCATTGATACCCTACGTTCAGAACTAAGACCGACTCAACTTCGTTTCGGCATTGGCCTCGGGGAGATTGTAACGGATATCGATCCCCTGCAAAGTATCGGTGCAGATGGACCAGCCTATTGGAATGCACGCGCAGCTATTAATCTGGTCCATCAGAAAAATGATTATGGTAACACCCAGATCTATTTTTTGAGCGGTAATGACAGCCAGGACTTAGTGGTGAATGCGCTCATCGCTTCCGGAGAAGCCATACGTTCGGGTTGGCGAGAGAGTCAGGAAGAGATTCTGCTCAATCTGCTAAAGAGATCTGTCTATAGTGAAAGCTTTAGCCAACAGGAATTGGCCCAAGCGCTAGAGCTCAACCCTAGTGCACTGTCCAAGCGATTAAAGAGTAGCAGTATTCGTGTTTATTTACGGGGGCGAGCAGCAGCACTAGCTTGTATTCAAAACTTAGAGAAAGGAGAGGCCCATGAGCGGATTGTCTAGTATCGTAATGAATCCATACTTGATCCTCTTGTTGATTTGTCATTTGTTATCGGATTATTATTTTCAAAGTCAAAAGATGGCGGATCGCAAGGATCAGGATAAGAAGGTGCTCGGGCTTCACATTCTATATGTGGCTTTGCCTTTGTTCATTGTTTCGCTCTTTCATCTAGCCTTGTGGTGGATTTGCTTGGTCATTTTACTGACACATGCTGGAATAGATTTCTTGAAACCGATCGTGCAGAAGGGATTGAAATTACCAACCGCCTGGATTTTTGCATTGGATCAAGTCTTGCATATTGGTATCCTAACTTGTCTGGTCCTTATGGGAGCGAAGAATGGCACGACCTATCTACCCTTGGACATTTTAAATCTAATCTTTTATGTCCTCCTAGTTGGGAAACCAAGCAATATCGCCTTTAAAATTCTGTTTGCCAAGTATCAACCCACCAGCAAGAAGAAAATGGATACGATCACTGGGGCTGGTTCCATGATTGGTTTTTTAGAACGTTTGGTGATCGGCGCCTGTCTCGTCTATGGGCAATTCGCTTCGATCGGCCTGGTCTTTACGGCCAAATCCATCGCCCGCTACAATAAAATTTCGGAGAATCCAGCCTTTGCGGAGTATTACTTGATTGGATCCTTATTCAGTATCCTATCTGCCCTCTTAGCAGCTTGGTTGTGTCTATAAGAAAATAAATATAAAGTCTAAGACAGGAAGGAAAAGCCTCCCTGTCTTTTTACTTAGCTTTTTGGTATAATGGACCAAGTAGAAAATTAGAAAGATTTGTGGGTGTCAAACAGTCCAGAAGGGTGTTTTGATACCCAAAGAGGTATTAGTGTCATGTCTCAATCTTATATCAATGTTATCGGTGCGGGTCTTGCTGGCTCGGAAGCAGCTTACCAGATTGCCCAACAGGGTATTCCGGTCAAGCTTTACGAAATGCGTGGGGTCAAATCCACTCCGCAACATAAAACAGACAACTTTGCTGAGTTAGTGTGTTCCAACTCTCTTCGTGGGGATTCTCTCACCAATGCTGTCGGGCTCCTCAAAGAAGAAATGCGCCGTCTGGGTTCTGTCATCCTTGAAGCAGCGGAAGCGACTCGCGTGCCGGCTGGTGGAGCGCTGGCAGTGGACCGGGAAGGGTTTGCTAGCCGGGTGACGGAGAAGGTGTCCCAACATCCGCTCATTGAAGTGATTCGCGATGAAATTACGGAATTGCCGACAGATGCCATCACAGTGGTCGCAACAGGCCCTCTAACCAGTGATGCCTTGGCAGAAAAGATCCATGCTCTCAATGGTGGCGACGGTTTCTATTTCTATGATGCAGCAGCTCCGATTATCGATGTCAATACCGTTGATATGAACAAGGTCTATCTCAAGTCACGCTATGACAAGGGAGAAGCAGCCTATCTCAACTGCCCCATGACCAAACAAGAATTTATGGATTTCCACGAGGCCTTGGTCAATGCAGAAGAAGCCCCGCTCAACTCTTTTGAAAAAGAAAAGTATTTTGAAGGTTGTATGCCCATTGAAATCATGGCCAAACGAGGCATCAAAACCATGCTCTATGGCCCTATGAAGCCAGTTGGGCTCGAGTATCCAGATGATTACAAAGGGCCACGTGATGGGGAGTTTAAGACCCCTTATGCGGTAGTCCAATTGCGCCAAGACAATGCGGCTGCCAGCCTCTACAATATTGTTGGTTTCCAAACTCACCTTAAATGGGGCGAACAAAAACGGGTCTTCCAAATGATCCCAGGTTTGGAAAACGCGGAATTTGTGAGATATGGTGTCATGCACCGCAATTCCTACATGGATTCTCCAAATCTGCTTGAACAAACCTATCGTTCGAAGAAACAACCAAACCTCTTCTTTGCGGGTCAAATGACAGGGGTAGAAGGCTATGTTGAGTCAGCTGCCTCAGGTTTGGTAGCTGGAATCAATGCAGCTCGCCTTTTCAAAGGAGAAGAAGCAGCGATTTTCCCTGAAACGACAGCTATCGGAAGCCTGGCTCACTATATCACCCATGCTGACAGCAAGCATTTCCAACCCATGAATGTCAACTTCGGGATTATCAAGGAGCTAGAAGGCCCACGTATTCGGGATAAAAAGGAACGTTATGAGAAAATTGCCGAACGTTCTTTACAAGATTTGGCTCAGTTTATGGAAAAATAACCCAAGAAAGAAAAAAGTTTGGAGAAAATCCAGACTTTTTCTTCTAAAAATGGTATAATGAATAAAATTTAGAATATAGAGAGTTTTCTGACAATGAACAAATCCTATTTTTATTTAGATATGAAGACACACGAGTTGAAAGTGCCTTATACCGGAAAACTCCGTCGTGTGCGAGTCTTATTACCTAAGAATTATGAAACGGATACAGATAGACGTTACCCTGTGGTTTATTTCCACGATGGGCAAAACGTTTTGTACAGCAAGGAAGCTTATGCGGGTCATTCCTGGAAAGTTATTCCAGCCATTAAGCGGAATCCAGATATTAGTCGCATGATTGTTGTTGCGATCGATAATGATGGTTTCCAACGCATGAATGAATACTCTGCCTGGAAGTACAAGGAATCCAATATTCCTGGCATGCAATTTGGTGGCAAGGGAGTTGAGTACGGCGAATTTGTCATGGAGGTGGTGAAACCTTTTATCGACCAAGAATACCGGACTCTTGCTGATCGAGAACATACGGCCATGATTGGATCTTCCTTGGGTGGGAATATTACCCAATTCTTGGGCTTAGAGTACCAAGATCAAATTGGTTGTTTAGGTGTCTTTTCATCTGCTAACTGGCTACACCAAGATGCCTTCAATCATTATATCGAACGCAAAAAATTATATGCAGATCAACGGATCTACATCTATGTAGGTACTGAAGAGGCGGATGATACAGATAAAACGCTGATGGCGGGAAATATCAAGCAAGCCTATATTGATTCATCCCTTCGTTATTATCACGACGTCATTCAACAAGGGGTGGCTTTAGAGAATATCGACATTCGGATTCAATCCGGCGCTATTCACCATGAAGAAGCTTGGGCCGAACATTTACCTGAGTGCCTTCGCTTTTTGACCGAAAATTGGGATTAATGGACTCAGAACAAATCAATAGAGAGAAAGAGGAAACTTATGAATATTGAACATTTAAGCCACTGGAGTGGCCAACTCAACCGTGAAATGTATTTGAACCGCTATGGACACGCTGGTATTCCTGTTGTGGTCTTTGCTTCATCAGGTGGGAGCCATAACGAGTACTATGACTTTGGTATGATTGATGCTTGTGCTCAGTTTATCGAAGAAGGTCGGGTTCAATTCTTCACCCTTTCGAGTGTCGATAGTGAAAGCTGGCTTTGTGATTGGAAAAATCCTCATGATCGTGCCGAAATGCACCGTGCTTATGAACGCTATGTGATTGAAGAAGCCATTCCTTTTATCAAACACAAAACAGGCTGGTTTGATCCGATGATGACAACGGGTTGCTCTATGGGGGCTTACCACGCCCTTAATTTCTTCTTGCAACATCCAGATGTCTTTAATAAAGTGATTGCCTTGAGTGGTGTCTATGACGCTCGTTTCTTTGTTGGTGATTTTGGAGGCGATGAAGCCATTTATCAAAACTCGCCATCTGATTATATTTGGAACCAAAATGATGGCTGGTTTATCGATCGTTACCGTCAGGCGGAAATCGTTGTTTGTACTGGTTTAGGGGCTTGGGAACAAGATGGGCTTCCATCTTTCTACAAACTGAAAGAAGCCTTTGATCACAAAAATATTCCTGCATGGTTCGCTGAATGGGGACATGATGTAGCCCACGATTGGGAATGGTGGCGCAAACAAATGCCTTATTTCCTAGGCCAAATGCATCTATAAGTAAAAAGGGAGGAGACCTCTATGAATTATCTTGTTATTTCACCTTATTATCCACAAAATTTCCAACAATTTACCATTGAACTAGCTAACAAGGGAATCACAGTCTTGGGAATTGGTCAAGAGCCGTACGAACAGTTAGATGAGCCTTTGCGCAATAGTTTGACAGAGTATTTCCGAGTTGAAAATTTGGAAAATCTGGACGAAGTGAAGCGTGCGGTAGCCTTTCTGTTCTATAAACACGGACCAATTGATCGTATTGAGTCCCATAATGAGTACTGGTTGGAATTGGATGCGGCGCTTCGGGAGCAATTCAATGTCTTCGGAGCTAAGCCAAAAGATCTGAAGAAAACTAAGTTCAAATCCGAAATGAAGAAACTCTTCAAGAAGGCTGGAGTCCCAGTCGTTCCTGGTGCCGTGGTTAAAACAGAAAAAGACATTGATAAGGCCGTGAAGAAGATTGGGTTGCCATTGATTGCCAAGCCTGATAATGGAGTAGGTGCAGCAGCGACCTTTAAACTTGAAACACCAGAAGATGTCGACCATTTTAAAGCAGATTGGGATGGACATACGGAGTACTTCTTTGAGAAATTCGTCACTTCTAGCGAGATTTGTACCTTTGATGGTCTGGTCGATCGTGATGGCAATATTGTCTTCTCAACGACTTTTGACTATGCTTATACGCCACTCGATTTGATGCTCTACAAGATGGATAACTCTTATTATGTCCTCAAAGAGATGGATCCAAAATTGCGTCAATACGGGGAAGCGATTGTCAAAGCCTTTGGCATGAAAGAACGTTTCTTCCATATCGAGTTCTTCCGCGATGGGGATGACTATATTGCAATCGAGTACAATAATCGTCCAGCAGGTGGCTTTACGATCGATGTCTACAATTATGCTCACTCCATTGATTTGTACCGTGGTTATGCTGCCATCGTAGCAGGAGAGCCTTTCCCAGCTTCTGAGTTTGAGCCCCTTTATTGCTTGGCGACTTCTCGCCGTGCCAATGCAGCCTATGTCCTTTCAGAGGATGAAGTTTTGGCTAAATACCATGATCAATTCCGTGTGAAAAAAGACATGCCAGCGGCCTTTGCGGAACTTCAGGGAGATTTCCTCTATATGCTTACAACACCTAGTCGTGAAGTAATGGAACAAATGATTCATGACTTTGGTCAACGCCAATCATAAGATAACGACCGGTAGGATAGGATCCTATCGGTTTTTTATAATTTAATGCAATCCCATGAAAGAAAAGTTTGTGAAATGTTTTGTTTGAAGTTGAAAAAGCTTATAAAACCTCCCTCCAAGGTATAAAATTTGTGAAATCATTTGAGCATTATTTTTGACAGTGCTTTCATTTTTGGCTAGAATGAAAGAGAATGAATAAATGCTAAGAAAGGCGAAATAATGGCAACATTAGATAAAAGTCTCTTATTGGAAATGTTCCGTAAAATGGAAGAAATCCGTCGCATGGACTTAAAAATTGCACAGTTAGTAAAAAAAGGGAAAGTGCCAGGAATGACGCACTTTTCTGTTGGGGAAGAAGCAGCAAACGTTGGAGCGATGCTGGCTTTAAATGATGACGATTTGCTGACATCTAACCACCGTGGTCACGGTCAAGCGATCGCTAAAGGTATCGACCTGAATGGCATGATGGCTGAAATCCTAGGCAAGTATACTGGTACTTGTAAAGGGAAGGGAGGCTCTATGCATATCGCTGACCTGGATGCTGGTAACCTTGGTGCCAACGGGATCGTTGGTGGTGGTATGGGGATTGCTGTAGGGGCTGCCCTTACTCAACAAATGAAAAAGACTGGTAAGATTGTCGTCTGCTTCTTTGGGGACGGAGCAACCAACGAAGGTGTTTTCCACGAAGCGGTGAATATGGCTTCTATTTGGAATCTTCCGGTAATTTTCTACTGTATCAATAACGGTTATGGAATCTCTGCTGACATCAAGAAAATGACCAATATCCAGCATATCCACGAACGTAGTGCTGCTTACGGCATTCCTGGAATGTTTATTCCTGATGGAAATAACGTTATCGATGTCTATGAAGGATTCCAAAAAGCTGTTGAACACGTCCGCTCTGGTAAAGGACCTGTCTTGATTGAAAGTGTCACCTATCGTTGGCTTGGTCACTCATCTTCTGACCCTGGTAAATACCGGACCCGTGAAGAAGTAGAAGAGTGGAAGAAGAAAGATCCAATCGAAAACCTTCGCAAGTATCTCCTTGAAAATGAGATTGCGAGCGCAGAAGAATTGGATCAGATCCAAGAAGAAGTGAAAGAAGCAGTTGAAGCTTCAGTGAAATTTGCGGAAGAAAGCCCATTCCCTCCACTCGAATCAGCTTTCGAAGATATTTACGCAGACTAAGGGGGAGTAGAGAATTATGGAAACTAAATTAATGTCTTTCCGCGATACCATTATCCTTGCTATGTCTGAGGAAATGCGTCGCGACGAAAATGTATTGTTGATGGGGGAAGATGTCGGAGTTTTCGGTGGAGACTTTGGTACATCTGTAGGGATGCTTGAAGAATTTGGACCAGAACGTGTACGTGACTGTCCTATTTCTGAGGCTGCAATTTCAGGTGCAGCAGCTGGTGCTGCTATGACAGGGCTACGTCCAATCGTTGATATGACCTTCATGGATTTCTCTGTTATTGCCATGGATGCTATCGTCAACCAAGCCGCTAAAACTCGTTACATGTTTGGTGGTAAAGGTCAAGTGCCGATGACCATTCGCTGTGCTGCTGGGAACGGAGTAGGTTCTGCGGCTCAACACTCACAATCATTGGAATCATGGTTTACTCATATTCCTGGTTTGAAAGTTGTTGCTCCTGGTACGCCAGCGGATATGAAGGGACTGCTCAAGTCATCTATCCGTGATAACAACCCCGTTATCATTCTTGAATACAAATCAGAATTCAACCAAAAAGGGGAAGTGCCAGTTGATCCAGACTACACGATTCCACTTGGTGTCGGAGAAATCAAACGCGAAGGAACTGACGTCACTGTCGTAACCTACGGGAAAATGCTTCGTCGCGTGATGCAAGCAGCTGAAGAATTGGCAGAAGAAGGCATCTCAGTAGAAGTAGTAGACCCACGGACCTTGGTCCCACTCGATAAAGAGATCATCATTAATTCTGTCAAGAAGACAGGAAAAGTAGTCCTTGTCAATGATGCTCATAAAACAAGTGGCTATATCGGTGAAATTTCAGCTATCATTTCTGAATCAGAAGCATTTGATTACTTGGATGCACCAATCCGCCGTTGTGCGGGGGAAGATGTGCCAATGCCTTACGCACAAAACCTTGAAAATGCAATGATTCCAACAGTTGAAAGCATCAAAGATGCCATTCGTAAAACATATAACAAAGAATAATACATAACATAAATTATGTAATGTCATTTAAATTAGACGAGGAAACTTTGTATCTTTTTAGGTACAAAGTTCTCTGCGTCCTTAATATCTTAGATTAGATCACGGGCTAAAGTCTGGGTGAAAAAGATAAACTTTCCTAGAAACTAAAGTTTCTTCGTCAAGTTTCCTATTTTCACTTTGACTTTTGACGCCCTTAGTATCTTATAACTGAATCCGGACGGAGGACTGTGAAAAAAAGATAGATTTCCTTGTGTTCATCGAACACATCGTCAATCTCCTATTTTTTCTTTGTCCTCTACGTCCTTGATATCTTATAATAGAATAGGAGAGGTCATGGCTGATGATAAGCTAAGAGCGACTCCTGCGGCTAGAAAATTAGCGGATGATCTTGGGATCAACCTCTATGATGTTTCTGGTTCAGGCGCAAACGGTCGTGTCCACAAAGAAGACGTGGAAACCTATAAAGACACAAATGTGGTTCGCATTTCACCACTTGCAAAACGAATTGCTTTAGAACACAATATTGCTTGGCAAGAGATTCAAGGAACTGGTCATCGTGGTAAGATCATGAAGAAGGACGTTCTTGCTTTCCTTCCTGAAAATATTGAGAATGAGACCATTAAGTCACCTGCTGAAATCGAGAAGGTGGAGGAAGCTCCAGATAATGTGACACCTTATGGTGAGATCGAGCGGATTCCGATGACACCAATGCGCAAGGTGATCGCTCAACGGATGGTGGAATCTTACTTGACAGCACCAACCTTTACTTTGAACTATGACGTTGATATGTCTCAAATGTTGGCCCTTCGTAAGAAAGTATTGGATCCAATCATGGAAGCAACTGGCAAAAAAGTCACTGTAACAGATTTGCTTTCTCTAGCAGTGGTTAAGACCTTGATGAAACACCCATACATCAATGCGTCATTGACGGAAGATGGCAAAACCATCATCACTCACAACTATGTCAATTTGGCAATGGCAGTTGGGATGGACAATGGACTCATGACTCCAGTTGTCTACAATGCTGAAAAGATGACCTTGTCAGAGTTAGTTGTATCCTTCAAGGATGTTATCGGACGTACCTTGGATGGTAAACTTGCTCCAAGTGAATTGCAAAACTCAACCTTCACCATCAGTAACTTGGGGATGTTTGGCGTTCAATCATTTGGACCGATTATCAACCAACCAAACTCTGCTATCCTTGGAGTTAGCGCAACGGTTGAAAAACCAGTTGTTGTGAATGGTGAAATTGTCATTCGTCCAATCATGAGCTTGGGCTTGACCATTGACCACCGCGTTGTCGATGGAATGGCTGGTGCCAAATTCATGAAAGACTTGAAAGCCTTGATTGAAGACCCGATTTCAATGTTGGTCTAATCAACGAGAGAGAATAGAAACAAGAAAAAGAGGGAAATAAAATGGCCTTAGAAGTAATTATGCCAAAAGCCGGCGTAGATATGACCGAAGGACAAATCGTTCAGTGGAATAAGAAAGTCGGCGAATTTGTAAAAGAAGGAGAAGTTCTCCTTGAAATCATGACAGACAAAGTCAGCATGGAGTTGGAAGCGGAAGAAGACGGTTACTTGATCGCTATCCTGAAAGGGGATGGAGAAACTGTTCCTGTAACAGAAGTAATCGGTTATCTTGGTGAAGAAGGGGAAAATATCCCTACAGCTGGAGCAGTAGCACCAGAAGCAAGCCCAGCACCAGCTGCAGCAAGTGCTTCAAACGATGACAATAAGAGCGATGACGCTTATGATATCGTAGTGATTGGTGGTGGTCCTGCTGGTTACGTATCTGCTATTAAAGCAGCTCAATTAGGTGGTAAGGTTGCTCTTGTTGAGAAATCTGAACTTGGTGGAACGTGCTTGAACCGCGGATGTATCCCAACTAAGACTTACCTCCACAACGCTGAAATTATCGAGAACATCGGTCATGCAGCAAATCGTGGTATCGTAATTGAAAATCCTAACTTCACTGTTGATATGGACAAACTTTTAGAAACTAAATCTAAAGTTGTTAATACCCTTGTTGGTGGTGTTGCAGGGCTTCTTCGTAGCTACGGAGTGGATGTTCATAAAGGAATCGGTACCATTACGAAAGATAAGAATGTCTTGGTTAATGGTTCTGAATTGCTTGAAACGAAGAAAATCATCCTTGCTGGTGGTTCCAAAGTCAGCAAGATTAACGTTCCAGGTATGGAATCATCCCTTGTCATGACCAGTGATGATATTCTTGAAATGAATGAAGTACCTGAAAGTCTCGTAATCATTGGTGGTGGGGTTGTCGGGATCGAACTTGGTCAAGCCTTCATGACCTTTGGTTCAAAAGTAACAGTCATCGAAATGATGGACCGCATCGTTCCAGCTATGGATGCGGAAGTATCTAAGAACCTTCGTTTGATTCTTGAACGCAAGGGGATGACCATCTTGACCGATACAAAACTGCAAGAAATCATTGAAGAAGACGGAAAACTCCGTATCAAGGTTGAAGGCAAAGATGATATCATTGCTAACAAAGCTCTTCTATCAATCGGACGTGTTCCAGACCTTGAAGGTATCGGTGAAGTCGAGTTTGAATTGGATCGTGGACGGATCAAGGTCAATGAATACATGGAAACATCTGTTCCAGGCATCTATGCGCCAGGCGATATCAACGGTACCAAGATGTTGGCTCACGCTGCCTTCCGTATGGGTGAAGTAGCGGCTGAAAATGCTCTTAAGGGAAATCATGCTGTTGCAAAATTGAACTTGACTCCTGCAGCGATCTACACCCTTCCAGAAGTTGCAGCTGTTGGTTTGACAGAAGAACAAGCTCGTGAGAAATATGATGTTCAAATCGGTAAGTTTAACTTTGCGGCGAACGGTCGTGCCATTGCATCAGATGCAGCTCAAGGTTTTGTTAAGGTTATTGCAGACAAGAAATACGGTGAAGTTCTTGGGGTTCACATCATTGGTCCAGCAGCAGCTGAATTAATCAACGAAGCTTCAACCATCATTGAGATGGAAATCACTGTAGAAGAAATGCTCAAGACTATCCATGGGCACCCAACCTTCTCAGAAGTGATGTACGAAGCTTTTGCGGATGTACTTGGCTTGGCTGTTCATTCACCTAAGAAGAAATAATATTATTCTTTCTACTAAATTTTCTAAACGTACTACGGACGGCAGCGACCTCTCTTAGAGTTCCATGCCTAAAAATTGAGCCACTTGTCTCAATTTTTCCGAGAAATGTAACGAGTTATCGTTACATTTCTTTTTACTACTTCAGAAAATTCAAGTGAAATTCAACTATTTCTGTCTAATGCTCATCTTACTATGAGTAGGATTTATAAAACGAATTTTTGGAATTACTATGAAATACATTATTAATTATTCAAATGATACTGCTTTTAATATTGCTTTAGAAGAGTATGCCTTTAAGCATCTATTGGATGAGGATCAAATCTTCCTTCTTTGGATTAACAAACCTTCGATAATCGTTGGTCGTCACCAAAATACCATCGAAGAAATCAACCGTGACTATGTTCGAGAGCATGGGATTGAAGTTGTTCGCCGGATCAGTGGTGGTGGGGCTGTTTACCATGATTTGAACAACCTCAACTACACCATTATTTCAAAAGAAGATGAAAATAAGGCCTTTGATTTCAAGAGTTTCTCGACTCCCGTGATCAACACCTTGGCTCAACTTGGGGTTAAGGCTGAATTCACGGGTCGTAACGACTTAGAGATTGATGGTAAGAAATTCTGTGGAAATGCCCAAGCTTACATCAATGGTCGGATCATGCACCATGGTTGCCTTCTTTTTGACGTTGATTTGTCAGTCCTTGCCAATGCTCTCAAGGTATCTAAAGACAAGTTTGAGTCTAAAGGGGTTAAATCTGTTCGTGCACGTGTGACCAATATCATTGATGAATTGCCAGAAAAAATCACGGTGGAAGAGTTCCGTGACCTACTTTTGGACTACATGAAGAAAGAATACCCTGAAATGACGGAGTACGTCTTTTCAGATGAAGAATTGGCTGAAATCAACCGGATCAAGGAAACCAAGTTTGGTACCTGGGATTGGAACTATGGAAAGTCTCCTGAATACAATGTCCGTCGTGGCACCAAATTCCCAAGCGGTAAGGTTGAAATCTTCGCGAACGTCATTGAATCCAAAATCCAGGACATCAAGATCTACGGTGACTTCTTCGGTATCGAAGACGTTGCAGCAGTAGAAGAGGTTCTTCGTGGTGTCAAATACGAACGTGAAGACGTCCTCAAAGCCCTTCAAACCATTAACCTAGGTCGTTACTTCGCAGGAATCACTGCAGAAGAAATTGCTGAAGCAGTGGTGGAATAAAGTAAAAGATATCCATTTAACATGGATATCTTTTATCTTAAACTTGATATTCGAAAACTATGAGTGTACAATATAGAGGAAATCTGAACAAAAAAGGGGATTGAATTCGATGATGAAAATTCCAGTGGAAAATCTTGGTCTATTTGAACAGTTAGATCGTATAGTAGTGGCTTTTTTTAGCAAACAACAACCTTCCAGTCCTTACGATTTAAATGTCAGTATTACACAAGAACACCTTGACCAGAAAAAGCAGGAGCTAGAACCATTAGGTTATCAAGCTGTCCAACTACCATTAGGAATGGCTTTAGATAACGTCATCCAGCAACCACATTATGAAAACCTAATCATTGGTGGTCTTGCTCCTGAGGAAATAATCGTTAGCAAAGAAGAATTAATGCCTTTGAAAGATATCGTGGATAGCTTTTGTATTATGTACGCTGCAGCGAATAACAGATTGGAAAATAGTAAAGCTTATGAATTAATGAAAGATAAGACGGTTTATTTTATTGGTAAACTATTTACAGATTTTCCGAAGGCCGGTGATGAAATTGCTTATTTAGGAATTGATCGAATAGCGAGTGACGGAACACAATATGAAGCAGTTAAATGCTTTTTAACGGAAGAGAGTGCAGAGAAGTTCAATGATGAAAAAAGACCGGTCACCCCTGCAAACTTAGCCTATTTAAAATCATTCTGGGGAAAACCAGTCATTATTGAGCCACATCGTAATTATTGGATCGAATTTTTATAGAAATTATAAAAGAGCGTAAGATTCCATCAAAGATCTACGCTCTTTTTCTAACACTAAAACATTACATAATTTATATTATGTATCTTACAAGCTATCCAAGGCATTTTTTTGCTCGTCATTAACGATATGCGTATACAAGTCCGTTACCTGTGTGCTAGCATGTCCTAGCTGATGGCTGACCAAAACTTGGGATTTGGTTGCATCATAGAGACGGGTTGCAAGAGTATGGCGCAGTTTGTGGGGAGTTACGCGGACTTTAAAGTCTTCTGAATACTTGGCCACCATCTTTTCAACACTAGAAGCATCAATTCGGTTTGGAACACCTCGATACAAGGTCAGAAAGAGGGCTGTATCAGTCTTTTCTGTCCTGTATCGTTTGTCTCGAATAGCAAGATATTGCTCCAGATAAGGCTTAGCAAAGGCAGCAACATTGACTGAGTCTCGTTTTCCACCCTTTCGAGTGACGTCAATCACCATCATCTTAAGATTGAGGTCTCGAAGATCCAGGTTAACTGCTTCAGAAAGACGGACACCAGAGGCAAGAAGGAGTGCGATAATGGCTAAATCACGTTCTTTATTCTTATTAAAGGAAGATAAAGCGCGATTTGAGAGTGTTTGAGGGTATTCCTGGTCGATATAGTTAAGGAAACCTTCTGTCTCATCACCTAAAAAGAGTTTTTGCTTGATATTTTCAGCTCGAGCAGCTAAGGTTTCTTTCTTTTTCTTGGTAGCAACCTTCTTCATGACATTGCGGTAGAAATAAGGTTCCCCTTGCTCGTTTTCAACTTCCTCAGTCAAATACTTATACAGACTAGAAAGTGCCGAAAGGGTACGGTTAATGGTTGTTTGGGAAACCCCGTTTTTCGTCGTATTGGCATTGAGCAGAGGACGTTCACGCAAGTAAAGAATGAAGGATTCCATGTCTTTCTTGGTCATGTGCTCCAGAACGTCTAAGGGAATATTGGCCATGGTGTCAGCATCTGATATACCAGATTCCAAGACCCAGGTGAAAAATCGATCGTATTCCTTTAAGTATTCGTATAAGGTCGTAAAACTATATGGAACGGCCAGTTTTGATTGGTAATATTCTAAGACGTACCAAGGCATGACTTGTTTGAGTTTATCAATCCGTTCTAATAAGATCTCGCGTTTCATGTTTTTCTCCAAATCTTTCTATACTAGTAGTATAGCATAGCTAGATATATTTTTCAAGAAAATTATAGTTTTTCGGAAAGATGTTATAGGGGATCTATAGGACTGTTTTAGTTTTCTTTCTATACTGTATACCTTAGTGATGTAACTAAAAAAATTTTTTCGCCAAAAATTGAAAAAATGTACTTTATTTAAGTGAAAACTAAATTTTTTAGAAATCACAACTTTCACTAAAAATGTACTTTATTTAAGTGAAAACTGAAAATTATTTCATTTGTACATTCCGTAAAAATAGATTTGATGCATCAAATAAACTTCGTTTATGTATCTCCTCTAAAAATGTCGTTATCTCAACTCTCTGCATCTTAAAAAGCCAGTCATGATAGATTGGCTTTTTACTTATATGGAACAAAATGCTCTCGTTTTCGTCTGCGACCTTTACAGATAATGCAAGGTTCCATGCTACGTTTTTCTAATAGAATTCTTTCCTTAATCATTTTTTTGTATCTATGGTTAGGATTGTTTTTGCACTTCCACCAAACTCTAATTTGACTTTTACCTGTTACTCTTTCTGGATTAGCAAGAAGTATATTATTTAAATAATCCCATTCGCTCATTAGGTGAGGATGCGTTTCTTTTAGATTGTTTTGAACTACAGGAATTATCCGATCCGTGCAATTTGGACAAACATTATCTGTACTAGGTGGATTGCTCTTCAGATATCGTTCTAAAACAACATTAAGTCTTTCTCTGAAATTATAATGACATGTATTGCAATGCCAAAGATAGCGTTTATTAGATTTAGTATTTAATACGATTTCTTCCGTAGAATGATTATTCTCAACATCCCACATGCTATCCAAGTCAGGATAAAGGTCTAGTAACGTGTTTAATCCCTTTAAGGGTTCTTCGTCACTACAATAAGGGCAGCTATTTTTCACTTCTCGCCTTATAGGAATTGAACAAAGGTATTCGCCATGGCATTTGGAACAACACCACCAATATTTTTTAGTCTCAATGTTTGTTTGTGCAAGAAAAATAGGCATGTTGTTTTTCTTACTCCATTCTTCAACCAAGATTGGTTCGTTGTACAACGCATTGTTTTTGAAAATACTAGTTACCCATTCACAAAAGTTTGGGCAGGTTTGAAAATTCTGATTGTCTAGTTCACTATAACTTGTAATTTTTTATTTACTTAAAACTTTTCTTTGCCAACTTTTCTCATTACATTTTGGACATTTCATATATCTTGTAGTTCCAAAGTGCATTGCAAAATATACTTTACTGTATTTTGGAACATATTTATTATGGCATTTTGGCATTCATAATAACCTGTTTCTGTTTCTATTTTTAATGCAAATGAAACACCTATTATTAAAAGAACGAATGCTAATATAAACAACAATATTCTTGCTATATTATTCTCTATTAAAAATGATGTAACAAAAATTAGTGTTAAAAAAGATATTGTTGAGCCAAAACCAATAAAATTTTCATACATCATTAGTTTTTTATTTTGCATTTCTTCCTTTTTTGCCATTTCTAACAAATTTTTTTCTGCTATCTTATTATAATTATTCATATCAATCATCTCCCCACTTAATAATTCATTTACACTTATTTTAAGTTCATTACATAAATCTAGCATAATTGATGAATCAGGCATTGCTTTTCCATTTTCCCATTTAGATATAGCCCTATCTGTAATATTTAACTTTTCTGCAAGTTGCATTTGAGTCAAATTATTCTTTTTCCTACTTTCAGCTATAAATTTTCCAATTTTAATCTGATCCATAACTTTCACCTCCTTCAATTTAAGTGTAAATTATTATTATTAAAAAGTACACATACCATTGGTTGAGTGGGATATTTTTTATATCAACTAATGGTTGAATAAGTGTAAATTGTCTTTATAATAGTGATACAATTAAGTCAACAATTAAGTCAACAATTAAGCAGACAATTAGTCCAATAAGTTCTCCAATAATTGAGCCTTTTATATGAAACCAATAGTTATGATATTCTTGTATCATATCTTCCGTACCTTCTATTATAAATTGTTTACTATGGCAAAACCATATTATCATTAAAAAACTGCATAAATTTATCAGCCATAGTAGCTCCTATCATTTAAAAGTTTATACATAGTATTTTTACAACAATCCTTTAGCTTCATATAAATTCAATTATAAAATTAGGAATTTTACATTTAGAATTATTGTTCTATCTATTATTCATTATACCATCAACAAAATAAAAATCTATATCTTGTGTTAAGTAGGAACATAAATAAGTTTCAAAATAATGTACAATTGAACCACCACTTCTTCTGCTGTTACTTGAGTAAAAAATGTACAAATCAATTTCTTAGATTTGATTATATGATGTACTAGAAAATATACAAAATAACACTCCAGAATAATGTACAAAATAAAAATAAAGTACACTTTTTAAAGAATGTACTTTATGCTTCTAATTCAGTTATATCAATGGTTTAGCTCTTATTAAGTCAATTGTACATAAATTTTTAGTTTTTTTTAACAAAACAATCAGCAAATCTCACAGATCTACTGATTGTTTTTCTTCTGTAACTTATTTTTCTACATATCGAAAGGAAATCTTGCTACCACAGAGCCAATTGTACACACGATCATTGACTTGGACGTTCATAGCTTCATGGGCATATTCTGGCATGATTAAATGCTCTTTTGGACCTTCTAATCGATTATAAATGGCAAACTGTGTCACAGGATAACAGACATCATCATCTAATCCTGTAATCATGTGAACCTGTCCTTTAATACGATGGGCAAAATTTTTCACATCAATATAGGCTAATGTCTCCATGATTTGGTCTTCCGTTTCATGGAATGGATCATGGAATTTGAAATAACGGAAAAGCTCGTCATAGGCTTCGCTGGTGTTTCCAATCTCTAATACACGTCTGAAATCCGATAAGAATGGATAAATGGCTACCGTTCGTTGGATTCGGGGATTCAATCCAGCAGCTACCAGGGCCAAAGCACCACCTTGAGAGGCTCCATAGCTGGAGAGTTTGCTGTCGTCAACTTGAGGAAAGCTAGCTACAATTTCAATTAACTGGTAAAGATCTAAGTAGACATCCTTATAAAATAGCTCATCTGGACCTTCCACAGCTCCGCGGATAATCTGTCCTTTTACAGTATTTCCAAGGGGTGATTGATCTCCGTCTGTTGAATAGCCTGATTGACCTCTTACGTCCATAGACACAACTCCATAGCCAGCTACTGTATAAGCCAGCATGTCTGTCCAATCCCAACAACGGCCCATATAACCATGAAAATGGAAAATAACTGGAATCTTTTGATCTGTTTTTGGGAAAGTAATTCGCGCATAAACAAGACCATTTCGAGTTCCTTTAAAGCTTAATTCATAACAAACAACATTTGGAATGCTGAAATCTCGTTCTTCAAGCTTGTATTCAGGCAGTTCAGTCATCTTTGCCAGGGCTTGATCCCAAAAGGCATCAAAATCTTTAGGAACTTCATCCTGTCCCCTGTAATCTTTCATTAATTCTAGTAATTTAGGATCTTTCATAAAATCCTCCTCAGGTATATGTAATCGCTACCAAAAATGTACCATATTTACATAAGGATTGCAAGAGACAAACAAAAATTACATAACCTAAATTATGTAATTTTCTTATAGATTCAAAAATAGACTTAATTGCTTCACTAGATCTGGATTAGTGGGCAAGGCTGAATGATGAGCTTTACGACCGTTTAAATTTACTTCTGTATAGGCCTGATTGTCAAAAATAGATTGTGCTGCTTGTGCGCTAGAAAGAGGGACGATGCCATCTGATTTTCCAGCAAAGCTACCGACAAAATTAAGGACTTGTACTTCTTTTCCCAGGCGATGCTTCCATTTTTGAAAATCGTCAAACATTTCTTGATTGAATTGGTAAGGACTGCCAATAATAGCCAACTTGCTGACGGTTACCTTCTTTTTCTCTAAAAAGCCACTTTCCAATAAACCAGTCAAAACCAGTCCACCATTAGAATGCCCTACTGCCTTGAACTCTGAAAAATGATAGTGATCAAGAAGGTAGGTTAGAGCTATCTTAAGGGATTCAACTTGCTGCTTGATATTGCTGTAGCCATCTCGATTGTTCTCAAAGCCAATCACAATCATCGGATTCGGCTCTTTCGTATTCAGTCTTCCTTCCATCTCTATAGACTCATCTTTGTTGACTTTTATTTTTAAAAGACTTTGCTTTTTTCTAGAAAATCGATGGAGCATGCGGATGGTTCCATTGAATCGCTGGATACTGGCTGAACTCCCAGGTACAAAGATAATCGGTCTGATCGGAGGTTTCTTCGACCCTTTTGGGAATTCAAAGGGCTTGCTGTGCGAAGAAAAGAGTCTTCCAAAGAAACGAATGAGTTGTTGAAATAGTTTTTTTAACATCTTTCCTCTAGTACTATTTTCTAAAAGAACCCAGAACAGTGTGTTCCAGGCCCTTGCTAGAAATGATTATTTCCGTTTTTTCTTATTCTTGCGCATTTGTTTGGCCATCTTGTTCATCGCCCGTTTCATCATGAATTCGCCGGCTTTTCCTTTGAGACCACCACCGAACATTTGGCTCATGTCAGGCATCCCAGCGCCTCCGCCAAGAGCTGACAAGTCAGGCATCCCACCTTGTCCCATCATGCCTTCGAGGGCGGACATATCAGGCATGCCACCAGGCATATTCTTAGGCATATTATTTGGATTAAGCCCCATTTGTTTCATCATCTTGTTCATATCACCAGAGAGGACACCTTGCATCATCTGTTTGGCTTGGTTAAAGTCCTTGATGAATTTGTTGACTTCGACAAAGCTGTTTCCTGACCCAGCAGCAATCCGACGACGACGGCTAGGGTTCAACAAATCTGGATTTTCGCGTTCAGCTGGGGTCATAGAAGATACAATCGCGCGTTTGCGAGCAATTTCTCGTTCATCGACCTTGAGGTTCTTCATGGCTGGGTTGGTGGCCATACCTGGAAGCATCTTGAGCAGATCTTCCATTGGTCCCATGTTTTGAACTTGATCTAACTGGTCGATAAAGTCGTTGAAATCAAAGGTGTTTTCCCGCATCTTTTCAGCGAGTTCAAGGGAGCGTTTCTCATCGTATTCTTGAGAAGCTTTCTCGATCAGCGTCAGCATATCCCCCATACCGAGGATCCGACCAGACATGCGGTCTGGGTGGAAGGTTTCGATATCAGTGATTTTTTCACCAGTACCAGTGAATTTGATTGGCTTCCCAGTAATCTGACGGACAGAGAGGGCTGCACCACCACGGGTATCCCCATCAATCTTGGTCAAGATGACCCCGGTCACTTCGAGTTGTTCGTTAAACTCACGCGCCACATTGGCTGCTTCTTGACCGATCATGGCATCCACAACCAAGAGGATTTCGTTCGGTTCAGCAAGAGCTTTGACATCGCGCAACTCACCCATGAGTTTTTCATCGATTTGCAGACGACCAGCCGTATCGATCAAGACATAATCATTGTGATTGGCTCTCGCCTGCTCCAAACCTTGACGAACGATCTCAACTGCAGGGACTTCTGTACCAAGTGAGAAGACAGGAACATTGATCTGTTGACCAAGGGTCTTCAACTGGTCGATGGCTGCTGGACGATAGATATCGGCCGCAATCATCAAAGGACGTGCGTTTTCTTCCTTGACCAATTTGTTGGCCAATTTACCCGCAAAGGTTGTTTTACCAGCCCCTTGAAGACCGACCATCATGATAATGGTTGGAATCTTTGGAGATTTGATAATTTCTGCTGTTTCTGAACCCAAAATGGCTGTCAATTCTTCATCGACAATCTTGACGATTTGTTGGGCAGGGTTCAAGGTTTCGATGACTTCATGACCTACAGCCCGCTCGCGGACGCGTTTGATGAAGTCTTTTACAACAGGAAGGGCAACGTCGGCCTCTAAGAGGGCTAGACGAATCTCTTTGGTTGCCTCTTGGACATCCGCTTCAGAGATTTTCCCTTTCTTACGAAGATTTTTAAAGACGTTTTGTAAACGTTCGGTTAAACTTTCAAATGCCATTATTTTCTCCTATTTTTTCAATTCAGTGGAAATCGTCCGAAATGTTGCAAACATTCTAGTTCTTCGGGTGTGACTTCTTTCATGATTTCATTTGGATATCCCCAACAGCTAAAACCTATTTGCATAGCTTTGGAGATATCATTGGGCGAGATAATCTGTAGTCGAGTAGGAAATACTTCCTCTGCGACTAATAGTTTGCAAGGTATTCCTTGATAAATGACCAGACTGCCCATAATCACTCCCGATTGTCAATGCTTGATAAAATTTCAACCTGCTCTTGTAGAAAAGTATCTTCCGGATAGCGTTCTAAAATCTGATCAAAAATCTGGCTACGTACAATGTAATCGGAATACATATGGAGTTTCATTTCGTAATCTTCCAAAATCTTTTCTGTACGTTTAATATTGTCATAGACCGCTTGACGGCTCACTCCAAACTCTTCTGCAATCTCAGCCAAGCTGTAGTCATCTGCGTAATAGAGCTCGATATAATTCATCTGCTTGTCCGTCAAGAGCGCTGCATAAAACTCAAAGAGCGCATTCATTCGGTTGGTTTTCTCAATTTCCATACCTTTCATTATATCAAAAAAGCCCGCTAAAGACTAGCGGGACTTGATGCTTTTTGAGCTTGAAATAAGAGGATACATCATTAGAGTTTCAGTGCCAACATATTGACCGTCATCCCAGCTGCAGTTCCCATCAAGAAGATGGTATCTCCTTCCTTCACATAGCCATGATCCAGTGCATAGGCTAGGCCGAAAGGCACGGCCACCGAAACCATATTTCCATAATCACTGACAATATTGAGGTATTTGTCTTTGCCAACTCCCAATTTGTCCATGACGAGTGGTAAGGCACGACTTGCTTGGTGAGGGATAATGTAGTCTACAGCATCTTTAGAAATGCCTGATTTCTCTTGGAATTCTTGGAACATTTCTGGAATAACACGGGCAGAAAGCAAAAGAATCTTCTTCCCTTTCATATCAAACATGAAATCAGTCTTGGTTGCTTCAGAGTACAATTTCGGATGATAAGCTGTCAAACCACTACGAATTTCAGTATCATGGGCTCCCTCAGACCAGGTACGTTGCATACTGGCAATGATTCCTTTATCTTCCTTTGTTGCTTCAAAAATAAAGGCTGCAGCTCCATCACTAAACAATTCAAAGCTTTCTTTTTGTTTGGGATTTAGCCCTAGGCTTCCTACTTCACTAGATACAATCAGAACCCGACGGTATTCACCACCTTCAATCAGATAAGAAACAGTGCTTAAAGCAGATACAAAACTGGTACAAGTGGTATTGATATCCATAGCAGGAATCGTCAGTCCCTTGGCCACGCGCTCATGGATCAAAGCAGCTGTACAAGGAATGGGCTGAACTCCAACCGCACTAGCCGAAACCAGGCAGTCGATGTCTGCCATTTCAAGCCCCGCATGGTTTAAAGCCGCTTCAATCGCACGCGCTGCAAGATCAATCTGTGTTTCTTCTCCTTCTTTCACGCGGTAACGAGTCTGGTCTTTGAAAGTTACGGTATGAGCTGGAAGCGCTGTTCCATAGCCTTTAATTTGCAAATGTCTTTTTACAGTAGTCATAGGATTCTCCTTTTATTGAAGTCGTTGAACACGTTTTAATTTACGTGTTGGGTCCCATTGGTAATCGATAAATTGAATACTTGGGAGAATGAATTGTTTTTGCTGAGCTAAGAGTTCAAATTGAGCAAAGATCGCTTGCTCCATAGACTCTGTCCGGTGACTCAAGGCAATGGTAATGGATCCATCTGCCAACTGAGTTACTTGATAGTCCTGAATATTTTCGACAAAGAGAATGCACCGTCGAATAAAATCCGGATAGATTATCTGGCTACTGCCATCTTCTTTATTGAAATAGAAGATATCGTCCGATCGTCCTTCGATCTTTGCGATTCGAGTAAAGACGGAACCACAAGGGCAAGGAGACTTTTCTTCCACCAAAATATCATTGAGGCGGTAGCGATAGATAGGTTGACTGGTTCGTTTGAAATCCGTAATAATCGGATAAAAGCGGCTATCATCAAGATACTCTTTTTCGACAGACAAAATATCTTCGTTGAGATGTAGATTGCCTTCTGAACAGGTACAAGCTAAAAATCCCTCTGTCGCTTGATAGACCTGATCAACCTTGTCTAGTTGAAAAGCTTTGGCGATGGTCTGTGCATCTCGATCTTCTAGGATCTCTGCGACAGAAACAACCTTGACAGGTTGAATCGCAAGTTGCTGATTGCTGACATAGTTGGCTAACTCAATCAAGGTTGAAGCTGGTGCGACCACAATGGTTGGTTGATAGTCTTTGAGACGCTCTAAATGCTCCTTGCTATCCTTGAAAATATCAAAATATTCCAAGCGAATAAGGCCTGAATTAATGGTTTGATAAAGTTCATTGTCCGCTCGTAAGAAAAAGGCAATGCGATGACCAAACAGTTTTCCTTTCGGTAGCATCTTGGCTAAGATCGCTGCAGCCCACATGCTTCTTTCTTTTTCTGTGGTGACAAAAACTCCTCGGTGGCCTGAAGTCCCAGAAGACAAGCCTACTGCTACTTCTCCATTCATCTCAGTAAAATCTCGCGTCTGTTCTCCGCGAATCGCCATTTCTAAAGCCTGATCTCGATCCACCCCTAGGGTATTGAGTTCATTGAAATGTGTCATCATAAACGATTTATCCATCGTTCCAAAGGATTCGGGAGAATGGGTTTGAAAATAGGGAGATTGAGAAGTGATAAATGCATGGTAGCGTGCCAATTGCTTATCTTGGTATCGCTTCAAGGCCTCTTTTGAACGGAATCGGTGGCACCATCTGGTTTCAATAAAGGTTTTCAGAAAGACTGTTTTTTTCATTTAAAATCCTTTCAATCCGATCTTGCGGGTCGTGGCTGACAACAACTTGAATACCATCTTGCAAGAGTGTCTCCAGAAAATCAGCTCCTTTTAAATAAGCCTTCTTATCATCCTGAACCAAGGAAGGGATCAGTCGCATTTGCCGTGTGTAAGGCAAGAGGTCCACTCCCCAAGAAAGATCTGCTCCAATAAAGAGCTTGAGCTCATCCAGATAAAGACAGCCTTGCCCTCTCGCATGCCCATCGATGGACGAAACAAGAATGCTCCCATCCCCAAAAAGATCCGCAGTCGGGCGGTAAGGGAAAGCTGGATGCCTTTGATTTGCTTTGAGACAAGTCACCCGATCCTTGAAGTCAGCTGGCAAAAACTCTTTAAAAATCAGATCTTTAAACTTCGGTTTTTGGTACACCTCATAGACTTCCTGGGTGACAAAGAAATGAGCATTTGGGAAAAGGGCTGCTCCGCCGAGATGATCAGGGTGCAGATGCGAAAGAATCACATAGGAAATGGATGCCGGGTCAATCCCACGCTCATGCAATAAATAATCGATCTGGTCTTCTTTTTTCATCTGCATTGGGGTGGCTAGACGGTACCAGAAATACCGAGCTTTTTTCTTAATCTCGTAGTGATAGCCGGTATCGTACAAAATATAACCTTTTTCACGGTGCTGAATCAAAAAGACACCTGCAGGAAATTGCATTTTTTCATTTGGAATTCCTTTAAATAAGAGACCAGAATGACTGCTACAATAGCCTGCTGGAAAATAATCAATGCGCTTGATCATGTTGGACATAGTTGTCAATCCCTTCTTCAATAGTCATTTTTGGATAGTAGCCAAGTTCGGTTTGGGCCTTTTGAATATCGAGGGTTTGGCTATATCGAAGGAGATAATAGGTATAGCGAGTCAATGGAGGTTCAGCTTTCAGATGGAATAAACGATATACCCCTTCAAGGCTATAGGCCGCACCTGCTACAAGACCTGCCGGAATTTTCCGATAGCGAATCGGTTCTCCCAATCCCTTTAATGTTGTTTCGATCAAATACTTAAAGGACTTTGGTTCCCCATTTGTAATATTATAAACTTGTCCGTGAGCTTCTTTTGCTTCCAGAGCCAAGCGAATGGCTAGGGCAACATTTTCCACGCAGGTCATATCCATGAGCTGCTCTCCTCCTCGAATCAAAGGAATTCCAATTTTTCGACTGAGGCGTAAGACACGAGGCAAAATACTGGTATCCCCCACACCAAATAATCCTCTAGGACGCAAGATGATACTTGGCACATCCGGATAGTCAGAAAAAAGTTTTTCAGACACCAATTTGCTTCGGATATAATTGTTGAGGTGATTTTCTTTTGGAGCATCACTTTCCATGATGTTTAATTGATCTTTTCCAGCCGCGTAAATACTAGGAGAAGATACGTAAACCAAGCGTTTTACCGCATATTCACGGCACAATTCAAGGACATTTTGAGTGCCAACTACATTCGCCTGATAGAAGGCCTTCCAAGGTCCCCAGGCAGTGGATAAAGCTCCTGCATGAACTACAGCATCAACAGACTGAAAGGCTTGTCTTAATTCCTCAATAGAGCTCAAATCCCCTTTGATAAATTGGACGCGCTCACCTTCCAGAGCCTTCCCATTTTTTTCGTTTCGGCCAAAAGCTACAATGGAATAGTCGTGATCTAATAACTCTTCGATCACGTATTTTCCAAGGAAGCCAGTCGCACCTGTTACAAGAATTTTCATAGTTTTCCATCCGTTCCACGTCTTAATAACCGTTGAATCTCAAACTCCAAGGTGTCCAACGGCTTGTAGGTTTTTGAAAGTTTGTTTAGTCTCTCTAACTTTTCCCAAGATTCTTTTTCTAATAGGGCATTGAAACCTGCTTGAATCTCTTCGGTGCGATTGCGATGAGCTTGAAAAGCAATTCCTGCTTCTACTCCTCGAATCGCATAGTCAAATTGGTCATAATCATGTGGCAAGATCAAGGCAGGTTTTTTAAATTCGATACATTGATAAAAGATTCCAGCTCCTCCATGGTGAATGACATAGTCCATCTGCGGAATATATTCTTTGTAGGGCAGATAAGAGACGACCGTCACATTTGGCGCTACTTCTTCTTCAGAGAAGTCTTTTGCCCCATCTCCTAAGGTGACAAAAAAGTGGCATTCTGGATGCTCTTTGGCCAACTGCTTGGTTTGTTCTAGCAAATTCTCTTTTGCCCAAGGCAACTGGGTTCCACATGTCACGAGTACCTTCGTCTTGTCTTCGTAAGGACTGAGATCTAAAGGATAATCTTCAGCTTTTTCAAGAGAAGTCCCCAAAGGGCCAAGCCAGGCATATTGATGAGGGAAATGTTTCTTCAACTCTAGCTCCATCATACCAATTCCAAAGATGGCATAAGGAGAGTAGATGGTCTCCACTCCATTTTGATTGTACAACTTGAAATTGTAACGTTTTAAGCGTTTGCGTAAGAGGAAGGCGCCACAGTATTTTCCAATGCGTGTGAGTTTACGGCATAGTGCTTGGATCTTCTCTTCCTTCTTTGTGCGCGCGACTCCCATCCCTCCGAAGAAGCAAGGAGGACCATAAGGAGTTTCGATTGCAAATTGTGTTGCCATGGTGGTAATCCAAGGAATTTCTAACTCTTCTGCCACAAAGCCTGCTGATAGAGTGATAAAGTCAGCAATGACAATATCTGGATGGTTGACACGCCACTCCTCTAGCAATTGATCCGATACATGATTAATCAAATCAAGACTCCTAGACAATTGCCGATAAGCTGAAAAGAGATTGTGTTTTTTATCGTTATTAGCCACACGTTCAAATTCTTCTACTTTGTCCTCTAGAATCGGAACGACCGTGAAGCCGAGACTTTCTGCGACGGCTTTTTTCTGAGGACCCGTGAAAACTCGGATTTCCATAGTTGGATCATCTAATAAGGGTTTAACGAGATTTAAAGTTGGGTACAGATGCCCACTCAAGGGAACAGCTACCACATCGATTTTAATTTTTTTCATTTTTTCCTGCCTTATATCTTTTTTAGATCTAAAACTAGCTTCTATCTATTAATTCGTAAAATAAATCAAAAATTGAAGAAAAAATAAAATTTTTTTTTAAAATTTTTAAAAATTTTCAATGTTGCCTTTACTATCACTATTTAGAAAGAATGATTTCAACCTAAAAAAAGCTCCCAAATGCCAAAGAGAGTGAGTCTCTCACACATTTGAAGAGTTTTCTATTTTTACGATTTGCGAGCTTAGTTATTTTCTAAATAAAATTCGAACCGCTCGCCGACATACTGACTTTTTACATACTCAAAAGCCGTCCCATCTTCAAAATAGGAAACCTGTGTCAGACCTAAAATAGCCTGCCCTTTTGAAATCTGTAAGTACTCCGCAATCTTATCCTTGGCCAATCGCGCATAGATGGTCTGGTGCGACTTTCCAATCTTATAGCCATGACGCTCCAAGGTTTGGAAGAAATGGCTGGTAACCTCTTCACGATTGAAATTCTTAATAAATTTCTCTGGAATAGAGGCCACTTCATAAACAACAGGGATCCCATCGGCATACCGGACCCGCTCCATCCGAATGATGGTTTCTGTCTTATCAATGCCCAATTTGTCCACTTCTTGGAGGCTAGGAATGGTTTTACGGTAAGAAATCACTTGACTAGAAGGTTCCTTACCTTGCGATTTCATAATCTCAGTAAAACTGGTTGTTCCGCGCATTTTTTCTTGGACGCGCGTGCTAGTGATAAAGGTACCACTTCCTACCCGTCTTTCAAGCACTCCTTCTTCAACCAGAAGGGTAATGGCCTGACGAAGCGTCATCCGACTCACTTGAAATTTCTCAGCTAGATCGCGTTCGCTGGGAAGACGCTCCCCGATTTTCCATATTTTTTGATCAATCTCAGACTTAATCTGATCATGAATTTGAATGTAAGCTGGAATCATAACCTTGCTCTTTCTCTGTGTTATCTCTATTGTAGCGTAAAATTCCTAATTCTTCAATCAGAGATTGGTAAAGACAAGGCTTTTGTGTTAGAATAGAGGAAAGTAAATTTCTTTAAGAAGGGGATAAGATGACAAACCTATCAACTGATTTGCATGATGTTGAAAAAATCATCGTGCTTGACTACGGTAGCCAATACAATCAGCTTATTTCACGTCGGATTCGTGAAATTGGAGTCTTCTCAGAGTTGAAGAGCCACAAGATTTCTGCTGATGAAGTTCGTGCAATCAATCCAGTTGGGATCGTTCTTTCAGGTGGACCAAACTCTGTATACGAGGAAGGTTCTTTTGATATCGATCCTGAAATTTTTGAACTCGGTATTCCAATCCTTGGAATCTGTTACGGGATGCAATTGTTAACCCATAAATTGGGTGGGAAGGTCGTTCCAGCAGGTGATGCTGGTAACCGCGAATATGGTCAATCTGAACTGACTTTGACAGAATCTTCTGCTCTTTTTGCCGGCACACCAGACAAACAATTGGTCTTGATGAGCCACGGGGATGCTGTTACAGAAATTCCGGCTGACTTTATCCGCACTGGTACTTCTGCTGACTGTCCATTTGCATCCATTGAAAATCCAGACAAGAAAATCTACGGAATCCAATTCCACCCTGAGGTTCGTCACTCTGTTCACGGTTATGACATCTTGCGTAACTTTGCCTTGAACATCTGTGGGGCTAAAGGTGACTGGACCATGGACAACTTCATTGACATGCAGATCAAAAAAATCCGTGAAACCGTCGGAGACAAACGTGTCCTTCTTGGTCTTTCAGGTGGTGTTGACTCTTCCGTTGTTGGGGTTCTCCTTCAAAAAGCTATCGGCGATCAATTGATCTGTATCTTTGTAGACCACGGTCTTCTTCGTAAAGGGGAAGCTGACCAAGTCATGGAGATGCTTGGTGGTAAGTTTGGTTTGAATATCGTAAAAGCAGACGCTGCCAAACGTTTCTTAGATAAATTGGCAGGTGTATCTGACCCTGAGAAAAAACGCAAGATCATCGGGAACGAATTTGTCTATGTCTTTGATGATGAAGCAAGTAAACTCAAAGATGTGAAATTCTTGGCACAAGGAACACTCTACACTGACGTGATCGAGTCAGGTACAGATACTGCTCAAACCATCAAGTCACACCACAATGTGGGTGGACTTCCAGAAGATATGCAGTTCGAACTGATCGAACCACTCAACACTCTTTACAAAGATGAGGTTCGTGCTCTTGGTACTGAACTTGGTATGCCAGACCACATCGTATGGCGCCAACCATTCCCAGGACCAGGTCTTGCTATCCGTGTCATGGGTGAAATCACTGAAGAAAAACTTGAAACAGTCCGTGAATCAGATGCTATCCTTCGTGAAGAAATCGCCAAAGCTGGTCTTGACCGCGATATCTGGCAATACTTCACAGTCAACACTGGCGTTCGTTCAGTAGGTGTTATGGGAGACGGCCGTACCTACGACTACACAATCGCCATCCGCGCTATCACTTCTATCGATGGAATGACAGCAGACTTTGCGAAGATTCCATGGGAAGTACTCCAAAAAATCTCAGTCCGTATCGTAAACGAAGTTGACCACGTTAACCGCATCGTCTACGATATCACAAGTAAACCACCTGCAACTGTAGAGTGGGAATAAAAAAAGGTCCGGGGGACCTTTTTTTCATGAGCTAAGAAATAGAAAAGCGAGTTAAAGGTCCACTGGACCTTTTTTTATGACCTTAACATAAAAATTTCTATTTAAGTATAAAAATAGGAAACCACACACAAAAAGCACTCTGACATCTTATCAGGAGTGCTTTCGTGCTATTTTTAGCCAACTAAACCACTAAAGAATTTGACAATGGCATTCCAGATGGCTCCGAAGAAGCCGGCAATGGCATTCCACGCATTTGTAAAGAAGTTACCACTATCTTTTAAAATGGCATTGGTATCAAAATTCAGATTGATATTGTTAAAGGTATCGCCTGCCTTATCTACTATACTATCTTTCAGATCCGACAAGGTCTTCGTAAAGCTTTTGCTACTGATGACACTACTCTTTGAGAGGTTGACTGCGAAATTCACGATCAAATTAATCTGATCACCTGTTACAGTTGTATCCAGCTTATAATTTTTCAGGGTTTCTTCGACGATCTTTCGAATATCATCCTTGCTTAAATCCTGATTGTTCTGTTTGGCATTGGCTACTGCCGTTTTTATGTCGGTCAATGCTACGTTTAACTTATCCGCATCGAAGTTTTTCTTACCAGCGTTTTCTTCATTGATCCCGGATAAAGTCTTTAACTCTTCTTGGGCCAGATCTTTGCTTTCTTGAGAAACTTTGGCACCATTTTTCTCAAGCGAGTAATAGATCCCAGCCAAGGCACTTTCTCCGGTCACTTGGATAGGGGAAGCTACTGTAATTTGAGCATGCTCCAATCCAAGTGTAACGGCTGCATTACGATACATATCTGCAGTGACCTTGGTGATATTTTGAGGTGTCACGATATTCACTTCTAGTGGCTTATTTTTGCCTAATTTTTGAATTTTAACAGAGGAATAAAGTTCCAAACTATCATCGTTGGCAACGTTCATAATCGAAGAATAAACCTCTGGTGTCATGGTCTTCCACTCTTCTTTATCTTTTGAACTATCGTAGTTCAAGAGATTCAAGGTTTGTTCGATTTGACTTTGGTCCAGCGAATAGCCCAAAACATAGTCTGGTTTGACATAGGTTTCATCGATGACTTTCTGCACATTGCTATCTGCAGAAACACGTGGGACAGCTGTAAACAAAGCCAAAGTCGTCGTTACAAACAATGCAATCTTCTTTAATTTCATCTTTTTCTTCTTTCTAATTCAAATTACCTCTGGGTATCTCATATTACCTTTCTTACCTCACTAGAGATGAAAAAAGAAGTAAATAAAGAGTTTACCCACTTCGATTTTCATTATACAGTTGATTTCTTAAAACTAGCTTACAGTTTTTTTAAGAATGCATGACATTTTTATTTTCCCTAAAAACCGGAGGCAGAACTGATCAGCTTAAAAAAGAGCCAATTGGCTCTCTGGAAAATGATTAAAACCATGAAAATAACTTCATAATCGTCATATTGGTTTCTACTAAACGAGAATAATAAATGTTCCCCCCATTAATGTAGAGTTCCATCCCGTTTAAAAGAGAGATAGGGTGGAGGTAAAGATAAGTTTCACCGGTTACATTGCCAAGACTTGGCGCTACTACATCCCGTGAATAAGCTCGGGCCAACTCTAGGGAATTTGTCCCACCGTGTTTAGCCACATAATCAATGTAGTCTTTCCCGAAATTATAGGCTTGAACGGCTGTCCAGCTATCAACGCCTTTTTTCTTGGCTTCTTTTAACTCATCTGAAAGAGTCTGAATACCTTGGCGAATACTGGCCTTATTATCACTAATAGTATTGGTCTCACCACTTGCACTCTCACTCGCCTGCATGACATCGTCTTCTCTGCCTTTGGTCTCCGTATAGATCATAGCAAGAATGAGGTTTTCATTGGCCGTGGTGTCCTCTTCAGCAAGGACTTCTCTAACCAGGGAGCGGTACTGCATGACTTGTTTGACATCATGGTGGATCTGAATTCCCTTGTAGATTCCAAATATTAGTAAGATGAATAAGAAGATCTTCACTATACGTTTAATCATTATTTACTCTGTATATCCTCAATATTTTTGATCAAAATAGAATAGGTTCCGTTCTCGTTTAGAATAAATTCAACAGATTCTGCATCTTCATAGACATTATTCGGAACGATCAGTTCAATTCCATTTGACAATGACAATTTCTGATTTTCGAACTTCTTCAACTGGCGACTGGCATCAATTTCTTCAAAGGTGACAGGCTCAGGTACAGCTTCTTTGACTTGGTCAATAAAACTGAGGCGAGCTGTCAGATTATCATCGAAGAGATCATTCGCTAATTTCTCAGGAGAGAGTTTATTTTCTTCCTCAATATGGTTAAAAATAGCTGATTTAACCTTTGATTGAAATTGAAAATCATCTGTGTTGAAGCTTTCCGCAATCTTCTGGGCTGTTTTTTCTAGTGCCTTGATCGATTTTTTAGGAGAGATCTTGGGTTGCGCCTGCAACAGATTCTCAGAAAAATAGTTTAAGAACGTCCCGTTGTACTTGATCCGTTTTTCAATCAAGTGGTATTTGCGACTTTGAAGATTGATGACCAAGGCCTCATCAGCACCAGTGCCAAAACCAGGTAGATTATTTTGCGTCAGCTTAATCGGATTATCCACTTCACCACCAAGATGCGTCAGGGTTTCCCGTAAGGCAATCCGAAGAAAGGCAAAATGGTCCACCCCTTCTTTTGAGAATTGAATGAACACCAAATCATTGGTCTTTTGATTCTCAGAGACGACAAATTCTTCCTTCCAACGATTCGCTACTACTACCGAAGTTTCTAATAGGTCATCTGAGATCATCTCAAGAAAAGGATTGTCCTCTTCGAAAATACCGGTCCTGGCTTCATCCGAGTAGACCCGTTCAATCTTCTTACGCAGGTATTCCTCGATTTTAGGTGTGATATTGAGAAATTTATCTGCCAGATAGAGATCGGTATCGTCTGGGCTAAATTGATGAATGATGGCTTTTTTTACGTAAATATCCATAAGATGGTTTAGTCCTCGTAAAGTGGAAAGGCGTCTGTCAAGGCTTTAACTTGGCTACGCACTTTATCTAATACTTCTTGATTGTCCGCATTCTTCAGCGCTTTGATCATCAGTTCAGCAACGGTGCGACTTTCTTTTTCACCAAAACCACGAGCGGTGATGGCAGCTGCACCAATCCGAATCCCACTGGTCTTAAATGGAGACAAGGTTTCATAAGGAATAGAGTTCTTGTTGAGGGTGATATTGACTTCATCCAACAAGTTTTGCGCCACTTTCCCATTTTCAACGACTTTAGTGACGTCGACAAGGAAAAGGTGGTTCTCTGTTCCGTCTGAAATGACACGGAAATCACGATCTTGCAAGAAGACATCAGCCATGGCCTGACTGTTCTTAATCACGTTAGCTGCATACTCTTTAAAGGCAGGATCCAGCGCTTCTTTAAAAGCGACAGCTTTGGCTGCAATGACATGCTCCAACGGTCCTCCTTGAATACCAGGGAAGATAGCTGAATTAATCTTCTTAGCCAAGTCTTCATCGTTGGTCAAGATCAGACCTCCACGAGGGCCACGAAGGGTCTTGTGAGTGGTCGTAGTCGTGATATGGGCATAAGGAACCGGACTTGGATGAAGACCCGCTGCCACGAGACCAGCAATATGGGCCATGTCAACCATGAGCTTTGCTCCTACTGCATCCGCAATCTCACGGAATTTAGAGAAATCAATGATATGAGAGTAGGCTGAGGCACCAGCGACGATGAGTTTTGGCTTCACTTCTTGGGCTTGTTTTAAGATGGCGTCAAAATCCAAGAGCTCTGTTTCAGGATCTACACTATAGGACACAAAGTTATAGGTTTGGCCAGAGAAGCTCACAGAAGCTCCGTGCGTCAAATGCCCACCAGCAGCTAGATCCATCCCCATGACAGTATCACCAGGCTCAATCAAGGCCATATAGGCAGCACAGTTTGCCTGACTTCCTGAATGCGGTTGAACGTTCGCAAATTTAGCGCCAAAGATTTCTTTGGCCCGTTCGATCGCGAGACTTTCGACCACATCGACCACATCTGTCCCCCCATAGTAACGACGACCAGGATAGCCTTCGGCATATTTATTGGTCAGAATAGACCCTTGAGCAGCCATCACTGCCTTAGAGACGACATTTTCAGAAGCAATCAACTCAATATTGTTTTGTTGACGCTCTTCCTCTTTAGCGATCGCATTCCATAGGTCTGCATCATAGGCTTTGTAATCTTCTTTATCAAAAATCATCGGTCTACTCCTTTATAAAAAATTATTTATGTACATTATCACTGAGGAAGTTCATCTTCCTCAAAGGAAATCTCGGGCATTTGTGCAAGCAAATCAGCTTTGGTAATCGAACCTTGCCTCAAAATCCTGGCCTTGGAACCAGAGATATCCAAAATAGTTGAATCTTGTCCAGTCAAGAAGTCATCATCCTCTATACCAGGAACCACTTGATCAAATTCGCTTATAATAGCCTTATACTTTGTTCCACTTGCATGACCTGAAAGATTAGCCGAGGGACCAACCAAAGGGCCATATTTACGAATTAATTCCAACGTTTTTGGGTGAGCCGGTATACGGAAACCAACTGTATCCAATCCTGAATGAATCCAGTCTGGCACCTTGTCATTCGCCTGAAGAATAATAGTCAGAGGTCCTGGTAAAAATGAATCAATCAGTTTTGTTAAATAACTAGGTTGATTTTTCGAATAAAGTCGAATCGCTTTTTCATCGGCTACATTTAAATTCAGAGCCTTGTCTCTCGGTCTACGTTTTAATTCGTATATATAATCGACTGCCTCTTGATTCAAAGCTTTGGCGAAAATACCATAGACTGTCTCAGTTGGCAGAATAACTGCACGTCCTGCTTCTAATTCTTTCTCAATGTGATCCATTGTCTACTACTACCATTCTATCTTGTCCAAATTGGTCTTTCAGAACGCGAACTCGTTTGTTAGGAAACGCTTCTTGAAAGAGCTCTTTTACTTTGGCTCCTTGCTTATAGCCAATTTCTAGATAGATCTTTCCGTCTGGTGTTAAAACACTTGGTGCTTGCTGGGTAATCTTTTCGTAGATAGCATATCCATCACGGTCTGCAAAGAGAGCTAAGTGGGGTTCAGAGGCTAAAACATTGGCTCCAACCTCTTCTACATCATCCCGAGAGATATAGGGAGGGTTGGATACAATCAGGTCATAAGGACCTTCTAGTTCGTCCAGTACATCTGACGACTTGAATTCAAGGGCAGCTTCTAATTGCTTGGCATTTTCTTGAGCTAGGGCTAATGCCTCTTCTGAGACATCACTAGCTTGAACCTGCCAGGTAGGTCTAGCAAGGGCTAAGCTAATAGCGATAGCACCACTTCCTGTACCAATATCCAGAACTCGTAAGGATTTCTCATCGTTTTCTTCGAGAATTAGAGCCACCAACTCCTCAGTTTCTGGTCGTGGAATCAGCACGCGCTCATCAACTGTAAAAACATGGCCACAGAATTCTGCACTACCAATAATATACTGGGCAGGGACGTGATGTTTCAGCTGCTCAAAGATGGATAGAAGCAAGGCCTGATCCTCTACTTTTACTTCTTTTTGCAAGGCAAGGACAAAGTCTGTAAAGGTCCAGTTTTTTAAAGCTCGATACGCGAAGGAGAGGCTTTCTGGTTCCTCTCCAATGGCTATTAATTCTTCTTCATACTGGGCTAATAATGGTCCCAACAACATTATTTGTTCAACTCTTCTAGTTTTTGTGTTTGATCATACAAGACCAAAGCATCGACCACTTCATCTAATTTACCAGATAAGATGGTGTCCAATTTTTGAAGGGTCAAGCCAATCCGGTGATCAGTCACACGGTTTTGAGGAAAGTTGTAAGTCCGGATCCGCTCTGAACGGTCACCAGTACCGATAGTAGACTTCCGCTCAGCGTCTTGCTCGTCTTGGGCAATCTGAGCAAAGTGGTCAGCCACACGCGCACGGATGATCTTCATGGCTTTTTCACGGTTCTTCTGTTGGGTCCGTTCTTCCTGCATCTCGACCTTGATATTGGTTGGCAAGTGGACGATACGAACGGCTGTAGCGACCTTGTTGACGTTCTGTCCACCCGCACCAGATGCGTGGTAGATGTCAATCCGAAGGTCTTTTGGATCGATGTCGTACTCGACTTCTTCGATTTCTGGCATGACCAGAACTGTGGCAGTTGAGGTATGGACACGACCTTGGCTTTCTGTCACAGGAACCCGTTGCACCCGGTGGGCACCAGATTCATACTTGAGTTTTGAATAAACCGATTGACCAGAAACCATGGCTACGACTTCTTTGATCCCACCAACACCATTGTAGGAAGCTTCCATGACTTCAAAACGCCAACCTTGGCTTTCCGCGTATTTTTGGTACATTTGTAAAAGGTCGCCAGCAAACAATTGGGCTTCGTCTCCTCCTGCTGCTCCACGGATTTCCAAGATAATGTTCTTGTCATCGTTTGGATCTTTTGGAAGAAGTAAAATCTTCAGTTTTTCTTCGTACTCTTCTTTTTCAGCCTTAGCATCTTTTAGCTCTTGCTTGGCCATTTCTTCCAAGTCCGCATCGCCGCCTGCTTCCTTAATCATTTCCTCAGCGTCGACAATGTTTTGAAGGACTTGCTTGTACTCACGGTATGCTGTCACCGTATCACGAGTGGAAGCCTCTTCTTTTGAAAGCTCCATAAAGCGTTTGGTATCAGAGACCACATCTGGGTCACTCAATAATTCTCCTAACTCTTCGTATCGGTCTTCTACAGCTTGTAGTTGATCATAGATATTCATGTTTGCTCCTTAATTCTTGGTTGTTAGATCATAGATTGCTACAATTTCGTCTTCTATGACTTCGCCAGTTTCTTTAAATCCATAATGGAGATAGCAAGATCTCGCTTGATTATTTTCCGGTTCATAAGATAACCAAAGACTTCTTGCTTTTCCAGCTGGCTCTGTTCGAACAAAGTCAATGACTGCATCCATAGTCGGTTTAAAATAGCCTAAACCTTGAAATCGTTTATCGATCATAAAACGAAATAACAAGTAGTTCCCCTTGCTGATTCCAATTTTCTGGTCATAGGCAATCATAACAAAACCAACTAATACTTCCTTATCATAAACTGCTAAGGGAGCTATAAAATCACCATTTTTATCATATACATAAGCTTCAGCTAAACTAATGGAATTGGATGCAATAAAATTCCTTTGGTTTGGATGAACTTCTAGATTTAAAACGTCAAAATAATTCTCTATTGTAACATCTTTTAAACAAATAGACATTATTATCCTCTCTATAACATTCTAGACGCTTTCAGTTGGAATGTCTGGATTAAAATAATGCTTGCGGCAAACGGAGATATAGGTCTCGTGTCCACCGATCTGGATCTGCTCTCCATCATAGACAGGTTTACCTGCTTGGGTACGCAAGACCATAGTCGCCTTGCGGGAACAGTATTGGCAGATGGTTTTGATCTCCTCGATCTTGTCGGCTAACAAGAGGAGGTGTTTAGAACCTTCAAAGAGTTCATTTCGGAAATCATTTTTGAGGCCAAAAGCCATGACCGGCACATCTAGTTCATCCACGACTCTTGCCAGATCATAGACATGGTGTCGTTTCAAAAACTGAGCTTCATCGATCAAGACACAGTAGGGTTTGATTGCTTGGTTTTTAATAAAGCCAAAGATATCGGTATCGTCTTCGATCGCAACAGCTTCCCGTTTCATACCGATCCGGCTAGAAACCACTCCTACTCCATCTCGTGTATCGATTGCCGAGGTCATGATGACGACGCTCTTGCCTTGCTCTTCATAATTATGGGCCACCTTCAAAATCTCAATGGTTTTCCCCGAGTTCATGGTCCCATATTTATAATATAATTGTGCCATTTTCCTTTTGTTCTCTCTAAAATGTGTTTCATTATCATTTTACCATAATTTCGCTAAGCTTTGTATCCCAAAATGTGATAAAATAGTCCTATAAAAAATTTAGGAGGTGGCCATATGCCATTTGTACGAATTGACCTATTTGAAGGACGCACATTGGAACAAAAGAAAGCCTTGGCCAAGGAAGTAACCGAAGCTGTTGTCCGCAATACTGGTGCTCCTCAGTCAGCTGTTCACGTCATCATTAACGATATGCCTGAAGGAACCTATTTCCCTCAAGGTGAAATGCGCACCAAATAATGGTTCCACTAAAAAAGCCTTTCTTGCTTGTGATATCACATAGCAGGAAAGGTTTTTTCTTATTTTTCTTGGGCTTGACGTTCTGCTTTCCGTTCTTCGAATTCTTCGTCACTCATCAAGGTTCCGCCAACATTGGCTGATTTGGCAAAGGCTGTATAGCGACGCAACCAACCGCTGGAGATTTTTGATTTGAAAGGTTTCAAATGTTTGCGACGTTCTGCAAGAGTTGCATCATCGACAAGCAAATCAATAGTACGATTTGGAAGATCAATCACGATTTCATCCCCATCTTCGATTAAGGCGATATTTCCACCTTCTGCTGCTTCTGGAGAAACGTGACCAATAGCAATCCCACGAGTAGCTCCTGAGAAACGACCATCCGTAATCAGTGCCACATCCTTACCAAGACCGCGTCCGACAATCTTAGAGGTTGGCGCTAGCATCTCTGGCATACCAGGTCCACCTTGAGGACCCTCGTAACGAATGACAACAACATGTCCCTTCTTGACTGTTCCATTGTCAATCAACTCAAGTGCTTGATCTTGTGAGTCGCAACAAATAGCTTTACCACGGAAAGTGGTCACAGACGGATCGACTCCACCGACCTTGATAACAGCTCCATCCTGAGCAATATTTCCGTAAAGGATCGACAAACCACCTACCGGTGAAATAGGATGTTCGATTGGATGGATAATTTCTTCATTTTTGATTTCAGCACCAGCTACGTTTTCTTTCAAGGTTTTACCAGTAACCGTAATACGATCACCCTTAATGGCACCTTTTTTGATCAACTGATTGATAATGGCTGGAACACCACCAGCTTCATGCACATCATGCATAGTGTAGACACTTGAAGGGGCAATTTTAGAAAGATAAGGTGTCTTCTTGGCAATTTCGTTGATATCTTTGAGATCATAGTCAATCCCTGCTTCACGTGCAATAGCGAGTGTATGAAGCACAGTATTGGTAGAACCACCCATGGCCATATCGAGCGCAAAGGCATCATCAATGGCCTCTTTGGTCACGATATCCCGTGGACGGATATCCTTTTTAATATTCTCTACCAATTGTTTGGCTGCTTGACGAACCAATTCCCGACGTTCATCTGAAACGGCTAGGATAGTACCGTTACCTGGAAGGGCAAGACCCAAAACTTCCATCAAACAGTTCATGGAATTGGCGGTAAACATACCAGAGCAAGAGCCACAAGTTGGGCAGGCATTTTTTTCCAAGAAATCCAGCTCATCCAAGCCCATATCACCAGCTTGATAAGTACCTACAGCTTCAAACAAACTGGAGAGAGTCGCTTGATGCCCCGTCATGTCAACGCCACCCTTCATGGGTCCACCAGAACAAAATACAGCTGGCACATTGGTCCGCATGGCTGCCAAAATCATACCTGGTGTAATCTTATCACAGTTGGGAATATAGAAAACACCATCAAACCAGTGGGCATTGATGACCGTTTCAGCAGCATCAGCGATCAACTCGCGTGATGGCAAACTATAACGCATCCCGATATGGCCCATCGCAATCCCGTCATCGACCCCGATGGTATTAAATTCAAAAGGAATCCCACCAGCTTCGCGGATTGCTTCCTTAGCAACATCTGCTAATTCACGCAGATGAACATGTCCTGGAACGATATCAATATAGGAGTTACAAATGGCAATAAAGGGCTTTTGCATATCCTTTGCTGATTTTACTTGCCCTGTTGCATAGAGGAGACCACGTGCTGGTGCTCGGTCGATCCCCATTTTGATCATATCACTTCTCATCTTGTTCTCCTTCTAGTTCTTCATTTCTACCTCCTAATCTTACCACTTTGACATCAATTGTCAAGAACTTTCAGAAAATTTATAATATTCACGGTACACAAAAAGCCTGGTTTCCCAGACTTCATTTTAGTTTGTTTGTTTTTTTTCGATCTGCCAGAGCCGAAGTTGGTAACAAATTCCACTCACGACAAGGCTAGAAATAAGGCCGATCCAATAAGCATAGGGACCCAAGTTGGTCACATGGTCAAGGAAAATCCCTAGCGGGATAGAGATGCACCAATAACTAAAGACACCTAATAAGAATGGAACGGTTGTATCCTTATAGCCCCGCAAAATCCCTTGAAGGGGTGCTGCGAAGGTATCGGCTACTTGGAAAAAGAGGCTATAGGTCATGAAAATAGCTGTTTGTTGCACAAAGACTGGATCCTTGCCATATAGCCCTGCCAGTTGGAAGCGGAATGTATAGAGAAAGACCAGGGTGACAATGGCAAAGCCAAAGGCTGTCAGTCGTCCCAAACGGCAATATTGTTTGACCACTTCTGGTCTTCCTGCTCCCAGTTCGAAAGAAACGATAATCGCCATAGTACTGGAGATACTGACTGGGAAAGCATACATCAGGGTAGAAAAATTCATGGCCGATTGGTGGCTCGCAATGGTCAGTGATGGGAATTTTGCCATTAACAGACCAACCAGCGAGAAGATGATGACTTCTGCAAAAACAATTCCACCGATTGGAAGCCCAAGCCGCAATACTTCTTTCATCCCTTTAAAATCATAAGGTTGCGGCTTCCACAATTGGAAAGGTGCTACCTTAGGGTGCTTGCACAAGATTAAAACCGCAATAACCAGCAAGACCCAGTAGGCCAGAGAGGTTCCAAGACCTGCTCCTGCTCCTCCCATCTCAGGAAAACCAAATACCCCATAGATCAAGATATAGTTAAAACAAGCATTCAAAGGCAAGAGCAAGAGCATCAAGTACATCGATAGTCGCGTCATTCCCAACGTATCAAGGAAGGTCCGCACGATACTAAAGAGCAACAAGGGTAAGATTCCTAGAGAAAGGAAATATAAGTAGCGAATGGCTATTTGGGCAACAACATTTTCTAAACCGATCTGCTTGAGAATCATGGGTGCAATGCCCCAAACAAAGCCTATTAAGAGAATAGCCATACCAAATGACATATAGACGAATTGGTAAAAATCGCCAGCAATCCGTTCTTTATTTCCCTTGCCTAAATGATGCCCAACAATCGGCGTCAGTGCAGAGACAATCCCGGTCAGGAAAGTAAAAAATGGATTCCACAGACTGGTAGCTGTAGAAACACCAGCCAAATCAAGGGTCCGGTACTGACCGGTCATGGCTGTATCGACAAAGCTGGCTGAATAATTGGCCAATTGGTAGATCAAAATCGGCAAAAATAGACTCAAAAACAAGCGCAAGCGCTCTTTAAAGTGATAGGTTACATACATGATTCTAACTCTCTTCTCATCAAATAAGATTTTCTCCTCTTCCACTCTACTATATGTTTCCTTAAAAGTCAAAAAAACCGAAGATCCAAGGACCTCCGGTTCATGTGAGATTAGTTTTTGTTGCGGTTTAAAATAGCATTGAGAACGATCGCCAAGACACTGGCAACGACAATTCCGTTAGCAAAGAACATTTGGAATCCTGTTGGAAGGCCATTAAAGAGGGTGCTGTTGTTCAAACCAACCCCTGCAGCAATTGATACAGCAGCGATCAAGAAGTTGTGCTCATTATGTTCAAAATCAACACGCGCAAGAATCTGCATCCCTTGAATCGATACAAAACCAAACATGACAAGCATCGCTCCCCCAAGAACTGGACTTGGAATGATTTGTGCCAAAGCTCCAAACTTAGGAAGGAGACCAAGAAGAACAAGGAAACCAGCCGCATAGTAGATTGGAAGACGAGTCTTGATACCAGACAATTTCACCAAGCCAACGTTTTGTGAGAATCCGGTGTAAGGGAAGGTGTTGAAGATACCACCGAGGAGAACAGCCAACCCTTCAGCGCGGTAACCATTGCGAAGGCGCGTGCTATTAATTGGATCTTTAGTAATATCAGAAAGTGCAAGATAAACACCTGTTGATTCAACCATAGAAACTGTCGCGATGATACACATCATGACGATTGAGGTGATTTCAAACTTAGGAGCTCCAAAGAAGAAAGGCGTTGGAACGTGAACGACTGGTGCTTGAGCCACAGGTGTGAAGTCTACCAAACCCATAGAAGCCGCAATGGCAGTCCCTGCGATCAAACCAATCAAAATTGAAATGGATTTAATAAAACCAGTCGTATAGATATTAACGACTAAAATGATGAGAATAGTCACCACAGCCAAAATCAAGCTTTGAACGGTTGGTTTTGGCGCATTATTTCCCATATTTCCAATCGCTACTGGAATCAAAGTCAAACCAATGGTTGTAATAACAGATCCCGTTACAATTGATGGGAAGAGATTGGCAATCTTAGAGAAGAAACCAGAGACAAGGATGACATAAATCCCTGAGACAATCAAGGCACCAAACATGGCACCACTACCATGGCTAGCCCCGATCATGCTGAGAGGTGCCACAGACTGGAAGGCAACCCCAAGGACTACCGGAAGACCGATCCCAAAGTATTTATTGAGCTGCACTTGAAGGAAAGTTGCGACCCCACACATGAAGATATCTGTAGAGATGAGGTAGGTTAGTTGATGAGCGTTATAGCCCAAAGCTCCTGCGATCATGATCGGCACCAAAATAGATCCCGAATACATGGCCAAAAGATGTTGCAAGCCTAGAATGGCCGCCTGTGAATGGCTTTCTTGTTTTTGCATTAGATGTCTGCCTCCTTAAATACAACCTGACCATTTTCAAAACGGTCCAAACGTGCGAGGGATACAACTGGATATCCCAACTCTTCTAACAATCCCCGTCCATCTTGGAAGGATTTTTCAATCACGATCCCAATCGCTTCGACTTGAGCACCAGCTTGTTCGATGATTTGAATCAAGCCTTTAGCTGCTTGACCATTTGCAAGGAAATCGTCAATGATCAAAACCTTATCTGATGGATCCAAGAATTTACCCGCAATTGAAACGGTGCTGGTGACTTGCTTGGTAAAGGAATAAACCTCAGCCGTCAAGATGCCCTCATTCATCGTGATGTTTTTCGCCTTCTTAGCAAAGATCATGGGAACATCCAAGGCTTCAGCTACATAAAGGGCTGGTGCAATTCCAGACGCTTCAATGGTCACGACTTTGGTCACACCAGCATCTTTAAACCGGTCCGCAAAAGCCTGACCAATTTCTTTCATCAATTTGAAATCCACTTGGTGGGTCAAAAAGGAATCCACCTTGAGGATATTCTCACCTAAAACATTGCCATCTTTTAAGATGCGTTCTTCAAGTAATTTCATACTTCCTCCTACTTTTTAAAAAATCCTCTACTTCATTCACAAAACACAAAAAGGCCTGCTAAGCAAGCCTTGAAATCTCTCTAGAAAGAGAAATAATCCCGACTTACTTATTGTTAGGTGTTCCGGCACCTTGTAGAAACATCACGCCCATTCGTGAAATAAATAAGTAATTCAATTAGTGTGCATCGCCATTCCAGATAGAATTCTTAACGATCACATAGTCAACATGTTTCAAATCTGCTAATTTTCGGCCTCCTGCATAAGAGATCGAACTTTGCAAATCTTGTTCCATTTCCGTTAAGGTGTCTTGCAAATGACCCTTGGCAGGCAATAAAATCTTCTTACCTTCGACGTTCTTATATGCACCTTTTTGGTACTCTGAAGCAGATCCATAGTACTCTTTGAAAGACTCTCCATCAATCTCTACTGTTTTACCAGGACTTTCAATATGTCCTGCAAAAAGCGAACCGATCATGACCATAGACGCCCCAAAACGAATCGATTTGGCAATATCACCATGAGTCCGAATACCACCGTCCGCAATGATTGGCTTACGAGCTGCTTTTGAGCACCAGCGAAGAGCAGCCAATTGCCAACCACCTGTACCAAATCCAGTCTTAACTTTGGTGATACAAACCTTACCAGGGCCGATTCCGACCTTAGTCGCATCAGCTCCCGCATTTTCCAATTCACGAACAGCTTCAGGAGTTCCAACATTTCCAGCAATGACAAAGGTATCTGGCAATTCTTTCTTGATGTGTTGAATCATCCGAATGACACTATCCGCATGACCGTGTGCGATATCAATAGTGATGTACTCAGGCGCATCTGCCTTTAATTGACTCACAAAGTCGTATTCGTATTCCTTAACACCAACCGAAATGGAAGCGATCAAACCTTGATCATGCATGCGTTTGACAAAAGGAATCCGACCTGCTTCATCAAACCGGTGCATGATATAGAAATACCCACCACGCGCCAACTGCTCTGCTACACTCTCATCCAAGATCGTCTGCATATTAGCCGGAACGACTGGAAGCTTGAAGTTATGCTTTCCAAATTGGACGGTTGTATCTGCTTCTGACCGGCTATTGATGATACATTTGTTGGGAATCAACTGAATATCTTCATAGTCGAAAATAGGAAATTCATTTAACATAGATTGAAAAATCTCTTTTCTAAAAACTGACCTACCTATGCGCAAGCGCATCGCTACGTCTCTTGACGTTTCCTTGATAGATTATACCAAAGATACGGACCTAATGCAATGGGAATGATTTTATAGGAAATAACGTTCGGAAATTACAAGACAAAAACCCGTTTCAAAAAGAGAAACAGGTTTTATTTATGAACATTTTGGAGCCAATTGTTCACTTCTCTAGCTACAATTTCAGGCGCCTCTGTATACAGTTCGTGCCCCAAACCATCTAGCAAGACTTGCTCGATCTGGGGATCTAGTTGCTTCAGAGCTTCTTTTCTCCATTCAGGCTCTTCTTGGTATCGAGGCCCGATAAATAGGACAGGCTTGTCTGCAACTGAAATCTGGTTAGCTTTGATCTGACGCCGTAGACGCAATAAGGCCATGACCTTTTCGAGATCCAGATTTAATTCATATTGTTCACTCACTGGATTCCAACGATAGCTAGCCTCTACTGCTTTTCGCGCTATAGGAGTAGGATCTGCTCCATCACCAAGTTCTGATAACACAGCCTCTTCTAAAGTCGCAAAAACTTGCTGCTTCATGAAAGACGCCGTTCCTTCTAGTTCTTCTTCAAGAGGCAGGATCTTTTCCATATCCAGATACCCCCCATCCAGGAGAATCAAAGCCTGAATCTGAGGAAACTCACTAGCCAGATAACGAGCCAAATCTCCACCTAAGGAATGACCCAATAAACAGATTTCTCCCACCTGGCCAACCCGACCTTGGAACCAATCACGAAGATCGTTTTCTGTCTGAATCATTTCCCTATAGGGATCTAGAAAGGTCACAGGAAAGCCTAGCTCATCAATAAGTGGAGCCAGATGGTAGCTATTGCTACCGAGGCCACCAATAAAATAATACTGCATGTGTTTTGTCCTTTCTTTTTCATTCTATTTCATTGGTTAGCGCCATTCCCACTCATTTCCTTTCCTAATTTCTGTATTATAGGCAACTTCTGCTTTTAGACTGCCTTTTTCACTTTTAACCACACCTTTTAGGTGACCAGTATTGACAAGCGCTACAATATTTTCATCCATTGAGGGGTTAATTGTTAATTTAGCTTTTGGAGGTAAGCTTTTGTAATTCGTTATGTCAAGAAATTTACCATCTACATCAATTTCAATCACTTCCTCATCAAAACCATTAAAATCTAACCGTAGATCTCCTAAAAGACCGTAGCTTGCATATCCATGCTTACCAACCTTCTGCCCTAAATAAGCCTTATTCCCATGATTGTCATAAATTACGGTAACGATATTAGCATCGAACATAATCTGCCCATCCCCACCTTGCACAAAAATTGGCGAAAACTCAATTTTACTAACACCAGAGTAATGCTCTTTAATGTAAGTTGCCAGTTGTTCTTCCAACAAACGAAATCCTCGTTTGTAAAGTTTCACTCCTTTGTCGTCTAACACAGTACTCACGTTGTATGGATCTTTCTGCTCTTGCATCTTTTTGTTAAGATACAACATACTTGCAGCAAACAAAATAGCAAGAACTAAGGCAAGCCTAAAGAACTTCTTCTTCATTCTGCTCCTCCTTTATGGAGTTCCGTATTATAAACGATTTCTGCATCAGGACTCCCCTTATCATCCTTAACAACATCTTTTAACTGACCATCTTCAACCAATAATTCAATATTTTCATCTATAAGCTCCTGATTAGTCAGTTTAACTTCATTAGGTAAGTGTTGTTTATTGGAGACATCAATAAATTTCCCATTTGAGTCCATTAATTCTATAGATTCACTTCCATCTCCATAAAAATCAACTATTATATATGAGACGATACCAATTTCACTTGGAATTACATTTTTAACTTTAGTACCAAGAGTGGCTTTATTTCCATGCTTATCATAAATAGTTGGACGAATATAGACACTTGAGAATGTTGACCCTTCCTCAGTAACGTAGATTGGGGAAAATTCAATCTTCTCAATCCCAGTATAGTGTTCTTTGATGTAGGTTCCAATTTGCTCTTCTAGCAAACGAAAGCCATGCTGATAGAGTTTGGTTGTTTTAGGGCCAAGATTTGGTTTTGTTATTTTATGGTAGACAAAGTAACTACCGGATAGGATTAAAATTGAAATAGCAATGATTTTTACCCATTTCCTTCTCATCAGTTGCCCCTCCTTCTATCTACTACTATATTTATCCTCTCTCTGTTCTTCAATTGTAATCAATCTTCGCCATATACATCGGTGCAACTAGTCAACCAGAATTTTTCTTCTTCTGGAATCTTATCCCAAATTGATTTATATTGACCTTTCCATGGTTCTGAAACATATTCTTCAAATGATACGTATTCTGCGTACTGTGAGTACAGTTCCATCTGATCCATATCAATAAACAAGGAAGGTTTAAAATCATAAACTGCGTTCAATCTATCTTCCTGATACGATTTAGCAAATGCTTCTCCTAGCTCATTTCGATCATATTTGTATGCTTCCATATCTTCTAAAAAATATGGCAGTGTTTCATGGGTCAGTTTTGAAGAACGTTTTCGCTCATCATAAAGAGTATCAAGCGAATAGCGTGCTACCTCATAATCAATATACCAGAATTCTAAATCCGAAACATACCAGGTATATTTATTTTCATGTTTAAAAAGAACAACAATATTTTCCCCGTACTTAGGTTCGATCATATTTTCTCCAATCTGATTTCAATTTTTTCTCTTATTTCTTTCCCGATGTGTCATGATATCAGCGAATCGTGTTGTGATTGGCAAACGGCTATCTTTTGTAACAAATTCTAAAACAAATTCCCGAGTCGTTTCCAGATCAATCCAATTTCCACAAGAAATATAGATTGGTTTGACATCTTGATGAGTCCGTAAAACTTGCCCCATAAATTTCACCGTCTTTTACAATATTTGTATAAGCTCCCTCACGATTTTCCGGGTCAGTATATTGTGCCCCGTCAATATGGTAATAGTTTTTAGCGACGCCAATCGTCGGCTTATTTAAGTAGAAAGAAGCGTGTGTCGCTATCCCCATATTGCGCGGATGCAAATATCCATTTCCATCAAACATATACAAATCTGGTATAACACCTAAAAGTTTTACTGCCTCTAAAATCAAAGGTAACTCTCGAAAAGCTAAATAACTAGGAAGATAAGGAACATGGATTTCGTCAGAGTAACTCACTTCCTCCAACACTTCCATAGTTTTACGGTCGATGACAACGATACATGCAACACCATATTCCTTATCTCCTTCTTTCCAATAAGCAAGGTCCACTCCTGCCACATACTGAATATCAGAAGGTATGAAATGATTCGTTAAATCAATCTGAGATCTCAAGCGATTTTGTTCTACTTCAAAGTCATGTCTCGTTTTGATAAATCAACACCCCACTTCTTTGCTCTCTCAAAATCCGCGTCAGTCGGTTCTAATTTTTCATCGATAATATGGCCAGCCTCATCGTACTCAATATAAGTTACTCTTGCCCCTAGAACACAATATGTCTGTGATTTTAATGCGCCGTTTTCATAGTATTTCTTTTGAAGCCCATCAGCTGCACCGCAATCTTGAGAATTGATGCTTTCAATATTTCCATTAGGATAAAACAATACATTCATTCCATGACGGAACCCATCTTTAATATAACCATAATATTCTAATTCACCATCTGGGTATAAATCATAAGCTAAACCTGTAAATGGAATTTCTTCGCCAGATTCGTTCTCACAAACAATCTGTTCATAATACCATCCACCCCAATCAAGCTCTTCTTCAAAACAAACACCATTTTGAAGCACTTCTTCTTTTGTTAAAATCTTTTCTTCCATCATTCTTCAACCTTAGAGTTTATTTTATAGCGTTCCTTCCGCAACCAAATCATAAGGAAAATACGAAAATCCTTCTAACTGTTTATAATCTAAGCCCTTAATCTTGCAGAGAGCGCCAGATTCAAAGGACCAATAGCCATAATAATTATCAATATTCCGCTTATGCAAATCATACCAGCCTTCATCTCTGCTTCCCTGATACCATTTTTTAGTCAAGTATTCTTTCAAGAGAGATACAGCCTTTTCAGAATTTTCTTCCTCTATAATCTTTCGGGTAAAGCCATAAGGTCTTGGAAAATTATAGTTTATCCGAATTGTCCACTCTGGATGACGAGACTGGATAAGGTAATCGATCAAATAGTCCTCTGGATCATCTTTCCTTACCAAATCTACCAATTTATCAAAAGTCGTTTCATCAACCTCTAACATAATACCAATGGAAAGAGCCCAGAGCATTGCATCATATCCTGAATTACTATACCAAATAGGGAGAAGGCTATCGACATATTTAAGGTACTCTTCTTTGAATCTCTCAATAGAATATCCTGCAGTGTAGGTGGCTATCATATTTTCTTTTTGGCAAACAGAGTTATCAAGCTGTATTGATCTGGTAACTTTTTCTATCGGGCGCTTGTATGGATTGACACCTTGCTTTAATTTTTCCAATTCTTCAGTCCACTCATCTATGGATGATTTATTAATTTGAATTAGTTCATTAATTTTCTCTTCAATAAAAATAGTATCTCTTTTCATCGTCACTCTTTACCTTATACTACAAGAATCATAAATATTGTAGGCCTATTCTATACCGGTAATTCTATCTTCAAACTCATATCTGTGGGTTGCAATACTTTCTGAACCGCTGCAAGAAAGGCCAAACCGTTATCAGATGGAGAGTACTGGAATGTGATATGGATGACTTTTTTGTCAAAATTATCACCATATCGTTCCACATACTGCTTGCTTTCGAGGAAGTGAATGTATTTGTTAATTTTTTCTTGCAGAATTTCCAAATGGACTGCTTCTATCTCTTCCTGCCAGCCAACTGGATCCACTAGAAGAAGCTCTAAATGATTATCAACTATACCAATTGCATCAAGTTCGCTAGGTTCCAGTTCTGAAACAATGGCTTGGGTGACGATTTGGGTAAATTCCTCAGGAGAAAATATTTTTTGGTTATAAGATAAATCATTGAAAATTAAGTCAGGATTATTTTGTATAAAAATTTTATTCGACTCTTCTTGTGTATATTGTTTTTTAGATTTCCAAAAACCATATTGCGCATAAGTCATCAACTCTTTGCCAGCATGTTCTCCCGACATGTAACTATCAGCAACTTCTTTGGGAATTTCTCTAATCACTTCTGGGCAGGTAATATTAAAAGTTGGATAACGCAAGAAATACTTATCACCATCTTGACAAATTTCCAACATATCTTTTTGACTTACATAAATTGTTTTCATATTTTTCTCCTTCGGTCTACTGGCAAATCCTTTCTCCGACGTAGAATCGTTACTTCACTAATAGGGATTTTTCCTGATGCATACGTAAAATGACCGTACTTATCATCCATCAATGATGCACCATCTGCTATATTGTTTTCATTTAAAAATTCTTTATCAGAAACCAATATTCGCACATAGGAATCAGGTGCTGTAAAATCATCATCTCCACGCTTGTGACCAGCCATTGCAAATTCCTGACCTTTATATAGGACACGATCATAAACCGAATACCTCTGACTAACCTCACTATAAGACAAAAACTTCCCGTATACGCCTTCTCCAGCATCACATACATAGGAACTATAGGGAATGTAGCCTTCTTCCAGCATTGTTGGATCTTTTGATAGAAGAATATATCCATTTATATAATTCACAAAATTAGAATATACTTTGTTTTGATAAACGAGAAATTCTTTACGCATACTATCCCTCCATAAACTGGCATATTAACTACCTTTATCTTCTATTCATCTTGTTTTCTTATTTCGCTTGAAATTTCAAATTCGATCATCCGATCATGATCACTCACGAGAACACCATTGAAAAATAGAACCAGATAAAGCACAATCGGTACAATTAAGAATAGCCTCAATTGGACAAAATAAGCAAATAAGAATATTGGAAAAATGAAGACAAGGAATAACAATCCATAACCCAAGCCTTTTTGAAAAATTCGTTTCTTCATTACCAAAAATCCACTCCTTCTTTCGTTAGTTTTAATGGATTCAGTGTTTTAACTCTACCAATATACTTTAAATCCGCCTTTTTTCCTTTAAGAAAGGCTTTTAATTTCATTTTTCTAAACACAGCAACAAGCATAAATGAGAAGGTCACCGCAAGAGCCAAAGATAGTAAATGTACCATACCTTGAAAATAGTTTGTCGCTTTAATAGTAGGTCCTAGCCAAAATTGATACGGAGTAAGTAAACGAATAAGTGCAGCTATCACAATAGTTGCTCCAAGGTATGATAGACCTTTCCTACTTCTCACGTTTTGGTTATGTGTATGTTTGATAAATGAATAGTTTGTTTGATAAATGAATAGTTTGTTTGATAAATGGCAAAGGATTTCTTAGTAGACAGACTCCAATTTCTTTGCACTAAGTATTCTTGAGGTTGGTCTGTCACAATCAAATACCATCCTTTTTGAAACGTCTGGTCATTTAAGGAGATATTGTAGACACGACCTTTAATTTTTTGTTTACGAACCATGAAAACAACCTTTCGATTAGATGAATATTCTTTAATGATAGAGTACATTACCATGAAAGACCAATGCTCTGAATAAAATATTACAAAGATGTTTATTTTCAATAATCTTCTTCATCTTCTCCCCTATTTGATTAGTTTTTCAAACAAAAGCCATCCTTGCTACTTCATGTAATCCGTATTGATATATTTTTCAAAATGAAACCTTTTTGTAAAAAATCCATTCGTATAAAATAGATAAGAAGAAAAAATTACATAGTCCATCACTAGTAACAAGAAGATACTAGGAGTTGAAAGATATAGAAACATTGAGACAGAAAATATAACAATAAATAAAATGGTGAGTAAAACGATGGTTTTGTTATGTTTTTTTACTTGCTGCTGAAATCCTGCGTACTCATCTTTTGTCAATTCAACCTTTTCAAACTCTATATTCTTATATAGTCGTTTATTAAACACAATCGCAGCAATGATCGAAAGAACAAAGGACGCAAACAAGAGATAATTACTTAAGACCTCGTTGGATTCAATGCTTTTAAATAGACCAAATCCTAGAACATGGTAACCAATGATAGATGACAAAAATATTTTGGATGTAGATGCCTTATGAGCAACTGACTTTTTCAATTCGCCAGTAGATAAATCGATATAAAAGGTATCTTCTTTATAATCTCCCAAACAAAGAAGCGATTTATAGGTGTACTTCATTCCTTCTCCTTCTTATCTACAGCCTTCGCATATTACTCAGTCAGATCCTCGCAAACAAACCGTAAATCTATTACCTACTATCATACCGAAATACAGTTTGAAGTTCAAGTTAGTCGCTAGCTAGGGAAATCGGATTAGCAAAAAGAGACCACAGGGTCTCTTACTATTTGATTCTATACTGAATGAACGAGACACAAAAAAATCCACTCACTCGGGGTGAAATGGATTGTTTCTTTATTAACGGTTCAACAAGAAATTGAACAATTTTTCGACAATTTTTACGACCAACCAGCATAAGAATCCGATATAGCTGAAATAGAAAATGAGTGACAAAATCGTAATAATCATGGTTTCCTCCTTCGTCGATTGCAAGTACTTGTCTTATTATACCTTTTTATGCAATCGAACTCAATAGAATTTTGAAAATTGTCTGATTATTCTTTTTCTTCTTTAGCTTCTTTGGCGTCTTGATCAGCTTCTTCACTGCCTTTATTGACAGCTGTCTTAAATTCAGCAAACATTTTGCCGATGGACTGACCCAACTCTGGCAGGCGTTTTGGTCCAAAAATCAAGAGGGCGCCCAGAATGATGATGATCAAACCTGGTGCTCCAATATCACGTAAAATTCCCATTAGTTTCTCCTTTTTCTTGAATAGATGACTTTACTGATGGCGACACTGACTTCAAATAATAAGATCAAAGGGAGTGTCATGGCCAAGTCACTGATAAAGTCTGCAGGGGTTAGCACGACGGCTAAGACCAGCAGGACAAAGTAAGCATATCGTCGGTAGATTATTAAAAACAGTGGTGTCAAGAGACCAATCGAGGTCAGAAAAGCGACCAAAACTGGTAACTCGAACAAAACCCCTAAAGGCAAGGTGGTGTGCCATAAGAAGGTTAAATAATTTTGTGCCGTCAATTGGGTATCAAACAGCCCTTCTCCTAAACGCATCAAGACCTCTAAAATAGCTGGACTGACAAAGAAATAACCAAATGCAAGCCCCAGCACAAAGCAAATAAAGCTAGCTGGGATGTAGGCAAAGACAGCACGCGCCTCCTTCTCCTTCAGAGCCGGCCTTACAAATTGCCAGATCTGGTAGACAATAAAGGGCAAGGTCAGGCTAAAGGCTGTGAGATTGGCCAGCGATACATAGATCCAGAGGATATCATTCGGTCCCAGCACCAGCAGTTTTTGATGCAGGCTAGCCGTCAAGGCTTGGTAGAGCTCTCCACCAAATACAAAAGCCACCAGAAAGACGATAATATAACACAAGACCACTGCGATCAATCGTTTTCGAAATTCGACCAAATGTTCAACAATGGTCATTTCATCTGTTCTACTCTTTGCCATGTTGTCTCACCGTAACGAGTGCGATCAAGGCCACAAAGATACCTTGAGGAAGAAGAACTTCCCAGCTTGGATAGATGCCCGCCCAATCGATGGTTGGAAGTCCATTGACCAAATGGCTAGGTAGGATATTGGTCAACTGCAAGGCGTGAATGCTGACACCGAGCATCTTGAAGGCCAAGGCGTAAATCAACCAAGTCAGAATGAAAAAGATTCGATGAGGTTTGATAGCTTGACTAGCCTTGGTCATGGCCACTGCAATGATGATGAGAACGGCTATAGCAAGCCCGATTCCCAGTAAGAAATTCGCAGTTGTAATCCGCGGAATGATCCCGACATAAAAGAGAATGGTCTCAGCCCCTTCACGAAAGACTGCTAAGAAACTGAGAGCAAACATCGATACAAAGCTTCCTGTAGCCGTCACTGTCTTCATTTGACGGTCCATAAAGGCATTCCACTGTTTGACAGAGGACTTGCTGTGGAGCCAAATTCCGATGAGGATCATCATGACCACAGCGAAAATCCCAACCCCACCTTCAATGATTTCCCGATTAGACCCCGAAGTAACGGCTGGAAATGCTACTTGCAGAACAAGAGCAATCGCTGCACTGGCAAGAACACCAGCTATAGCTCCACCGTAAACCCATTTGAGGCCTTTCCTCATCTTAGTGGCTTTAAGGGTCGTTACAAGCGCCATGACGATCAGAAGAGCTTCTACTCCTTCACGCAGAAGAATTAACATGGCGTCAAAGACGTTGTAAGAAGCTGTCGTATCGATCGCAGACAGGTCCTTGATCAAGGCTTGTAATTTCTCTTGATAGGCCTTTTCTTTCCCCTTGACCATAATGACCGGGGATTCGCTCTCTACGCGCGTGTAGAGACTGGGATTGGTCGTGCTAACATCTCCCTCGATGGTTGGCCAGATCGTGATGAACTGCTTCATAGTCGCTGCAGCAGATTTATCGTCGCCGGATTGAAATTGGCTTTGCGCCTTCTCCAAAAGCTTGATCCCATCTTTCAACGTCAAATCCGTACTGGCACTGCTAATGGCTTCTCCTTTTACAAAGGCATCAATCCCAATTTTGAGGTCATTATAAGAGGACTGGATGTTAGTGAAATCAGTAGGCTCTGTTTCAATACTACTGCGCAAGAGCGAAATGGCCGTCTCGATTTTGCCATAGTAGGCTGTGCTGTGATCTCTTACCACCGCTTCGTTTCGCGTCCAGGTGTTATTGAGATCAGCATAGGTTTGACGGGTTTTATCCAGATCCTTAGCTGTAATGGCCTCTTGTAGGTTCTTAAAATAAGGTGCGAGCCGACTCACGAGTTTGTCTTTTTCCGCCTCTAAATCGACCGGATTTTGCTCTTTTTCAAAAGCGAGCAAGGCTGATGAGATCTTGGTAAGATCGTCTTTGGTTACCTCCCCTTTTATAGCCAGGGCTTGGTTAACTTTTTTCCCTGCCTTGGAATCATGGTGATCTTTGGATTCAAAATCAGCCTGAATCTCAGCGATTAATGCCTTGGCCTTTTTCTGGTCCTTATTTTGTACAGCGGTTGTTGCATCCGTGATCTTGATAAAGAGATCGCTATAAGACTCCGCAGCCACTGGATGAGTCCAGAACAAGGCAAGAAGGCCTAAAAGGATCAAGAGTTTATTCAAAGAGTGCTTGACCAAGATACCCTCCTTTCTCAACGCCTGCAAAGCAAGCAAAGAGTCCACTTCCGATATGAGTGATATACTCGTTCATTTTGTCTACTGCGCCCAAGTTGGTTTGGATTTTGACAAAGCTGTTCGGATCCTTTTGAAAGGCGATAAAGATCAAGCCTGCATCAAATTGCCCGGTTTGTTCATTGATGCCATCCGAATAGGAATATGACCGGCGTAAAATCGGTCGATCGACTTCTTTGGCCAAACGGACATGTGAATCAACTGGTAGTTTAGATAAATCTACTTCATCAAATTCGTTGGTTTTACCAAAGGGAGCACCGGACTCCTTGTAGCGACCAAAGGTATTTTCCTGTTCCTGCAAATTGGTTCGATCCCAAGTTTCCAAGTGCATTTGCACTAGGCGAAGAGCCATATAGGAACCACCCTTCATCCAGTCCTTGCTGTCAGTCCAGACGACCTTGTCAAAATCCTTCTCAGTCGTGACATTTGCTGTTCCATCCTTGAAACCAAAGAGGTTGCGCGGCGTTTCTTTTCGGTCACCAATAGCTGCAAAGCCTGATTTGCTCCACTTCATGGTAATGGTATTGCGACCCTTACGAATCAGATTTCGCACCGCATGAAAGGCTACTTGCTCATCATCTGCACAGGCTTGAATGACGATATCACCACCAGTGTATTTGTCCTGCAACTGCTCCTTTGGAAATGGAGGCAAATCACGAAAGAGTTTCGGACGCTTGGACTCCAAGCCCAGTTTCTTTAGAAAGGAAGCCGAAACCCCAAACGTCAGGCTCAAGCGATAGGGGTTAAGTCCTACTGTTTCACCAGTATCTGTTGGTGGCAAGAGGGCATTGGACCCATCTTTTTTGACCAACTCTCCTTCGACTAATTTACTACTATAATCAGTCCAGTCTTTAAAGAGCTGGATGACTTCTTTTTTGTCCGTCGTGTGAAGGTCTAACACCACCAAGTAGCAAGCCTTCTGCATGGCCGTCGTAATCCCTGCTTGGTGCTTGCCATAAAAGGAGATGTCTTCATCCCCATCATAAGCTTTTTTGCTGGAACTTTCTTGTTTAGCGAAAAAAGCAGATGCACCAGAGAGACCTAGCGCTAGACCAGCCCCTCCAATACCTGCTTTTTTAAGAAATTCACGACGGTCCATTTTTTTATCTAAAAATTTTTCGTCAGCCATTTTTCTTATTTCCCATCTAAAATCACACCCATTTGAGACAAAGGTTCACCAAGTTTGGTCACAGCTTCAGCCAATTCCTTGGTATCTTCCTTGGATAAATCTGTGTAAGACTTATAGTTTGAATCATCTGTCATGTGTTTGTCCAATAAAGCATTAACATTCTTGAACTCTGCTTCCAAGGTTTTAACCAATTTAGCATCTTTTTTCTCAATCAAGGGTTTAAAGAGAGAGAAGATCTTTTCAGCCCCTTCAATATTGGCACGGAAGTCGTAAAGATCTGTATGAGAGAAGACTTCTTCTTCACCCGTAATCTTTTGCGTTGCCACTTCATTGAGCAAATCGACAGCTCCGGTCAACATGATATCCGGTGTTACTTCTACTGTAGCAATTTTAGCTTTCAACTCCTTGATATCGTTCACCAGTTGGTCAGCGTATTTGTCTGTTCCATCTGTGGTATTGTTTTCCCAAAGGATACGCTCAATCCGGTGGAAACCTGACCAGCCATCTTCTGATTTATTTTCATCCACATAATCCACCAAACGGTAGTCGATCTTGACATCCGATTCTCCGAAGGTTTCAGCAATCGGTTCGGAACGTTCATAGGCCATACGGATCAAGGGATATTGTTTTTTAGCTTCTTCCAAATTCCCGTCTTTTAGGGTAGCTCGGAATCCTTCTGTATCCTTGAGCAATTGGTCAATTTGCATTTCAACAAAGTCTTTGTATTCAGCTGTCGCATTGTCCAAGGTCTTCTGGTCAGCCTTTGACAACTGCACCGTTGAGCTGGTTTGCGTCTTTTGACTGGACTGTTTGCTAGTAGTATTTGCACACCCTGCTAAAAGAGCAACACTCAATAAGAGTAGACTATATTTTTTCATGAAAGACTTCTCCTCATTTGTTCTTGCCCTTATTTTACTAGATATTTTCTCATTTTTCAATAATTGTCTGAAAATTTAATAATAGAAAAACTTTTCTGAGAATCTGTCTTTTACAAAAGAATATCTTTGACTCGTCCGATTTCGGATTCTTTAACCACCACAAAGATGCTATCACCTAGATACAAGCGGGTCGCACCATTGACCGTATAGCTCTTACCACTTCGCATTTGCGTGGTGATCAAGATATCTTGAGGGAGGTGCAGTTCATGGACTTGCTTTCCTGCGATCTTTTCTGATACAGGGATCTCAATTAAAGTCAACTCTCCTTCTTCTTGCGCCTTATCTGGCAAGAGTTGCTCCAGCATGGCTTCATAGACTGGCGCACCATGGAAGAGATCCATAATCATATAAGCTACCAAGGTGACCATCCCTAGTGGCATTAAACTTCGAATATCGCCTACCATCTCTGTTACCAAAATCATCGCTGTTAAAGGAGCTTTCGAAATAGCCCCAAAATACCCACTCATTCCTAAAATAATGAAGAGAGGTAATTGATTTTGAGAGATAAAGCCAATATTTTGGAGGAAAATTCCAACAATGGCCCCTAAAAGAGATCCTAAAGCTAGAATGGGCAAGAAAATTCCGCCAGGTAGACCACTACCATAGCTCAACATACTCCAGATAAACCGGATCGTAAAATAGAGAAGGATCGATAGAACTGGATACGGTACTCGAGCTAAATCTAACACCAATTGGTTCCCGCCACCAAGAATTTGTGGAAGAAAATAGCCGATTGGAAGAATCGAGACAAAGGCAAATAAGGAAGAGTAATGAGAGGGAACATGAAAAATCTTCTCTAGCAAACGATACAGGCGACCGATATTGAGCACCACTATTTCGTAGACATAACCTGCTGCCCCTAAAAAGACTCCAAGAAAAAGATAAATCCAGTACTGAGACAGATGGAGTGGCGGAATATTTTGTGGCATATGAAGCACTGGTGTTTGACCAAAGACATTGAGTGAAATAAAATTAGCAGTTAAACTAGCAGCCAAGGTCGAAATCCAAAAGAAACGTGAAAAATGATGGTAGACCTCTTCAACCACAAATAAAAGCCCCGCTATAGGTGCATTAAAGGCAGCGGCAAGACCAGCAGCAGCCCCACTTGCAATCAAAGATCGCTCCTCAACCGGACTGACCTTCAAATGATGGGCCACTCCTTTTCCACCCATTGCTCCTAATTGAATACTAGGACCTTCACGACCAAGCATCAAACCACTTCCGATGGCCAAGACACCTAGAATATACTTCTTCCACAAGGTATCCCACCAGCTCACCGCCAAGAGGCCCTTGAGTTCCGCTTCGACTTGCGGAATTCCTGATCCCTTGATATCCCGATTGGTGCGAATGAGGCGACCAGCAATCAGTACGATCACCCCATACCCCAACAGCATCGCCAGCAAATAAAGTGGTTGACCAGACATCTCCTTGTAAACGCCTTGAACAAAATGAAAAATATGTTCGATCAAAAAACGAAAACTTGAGACGATGCAGCCCACAACGATCCCAACCAGAACACCTCTGACAATATGGGCCACAATCGAACTAGAGGCAAAATGAAATTCCTTTTTTAAGGCTTCTTCTTTAGCAGACATTCCCTAACTCCTTCAAACTCTTATCCTATTCATTATACCTTATTTCACTGCCTCTGAATACATGGAAAGACAGAAAAAAACAAAACTAGCAACGCTAGCTTTGTTTTTCAGTTATTCATTATTCAGCAGTTAAAGCTGCCATTGTGATGTAGTTGTAAGGTTTGTTGAAGTGTGGCAAGAAGAACAAGTCTGTCAAAGCCAATTTATCAATCGTCACGTGTTCTTGAATCGCAAGTGAGAACATGTGGATAGCCATTGAGATGGCGCTATCACGTGATACCATTTGAGCTCCAAGGATTTGACGAGTGTCTTTATCGTAGACGATCTTGATACCAACTTCATAGTTATCGTGTTTGATAAATTCAGGTTTTTGAAGGTCGTTAAAGCCAGTTTCAGTGGCATTGAAGCCTGCAGCTTTCGCTTTTTCAAGAGTCAAACCAGTTGAAACCATGTGAAGGCCGTAGATAGAGATACCGTTAGAACCTTGAACACCGATTCCTTCTAATTCATGACCAGTCGCATTGTAGGCACCGACAATACCTGAACGAACCGCATTAGAAGCAAGAGCGATGTAGCTCATTTCGTTACGAGCGTTATCGAAGATAGTCGCACAGTCACCAACTGCGTACACACCTGGAAGTGACGTTTCTTGTTTCTTATCAACAAGGAAAGCACCATTGCGGAAGAGTTCGATCTTACCATCAGCAAGAGCTGTATTAGGACGGAAACCAACAGCCAAGATAACCATATCTACATCGAAGGTCTCTTTATCGGTTACAAGGCGTTCTACCTTACCATCTCCTTCAACCGCTTGAACCGTTTGTCCAAGCGCCAAACGGATATTGTGGTCTTCCAAGTTTTTCGCCATGATGTCTGTGAAGTCTTTGTCGTAGTAGCCATTCAAGACAGTGTCCACGATATCTACCAAGACAACATCTTTACCAAGACGTTCGAAAGCTTCCGCAAGTTCAACACCAATGTAACCACCACCAACTACGGCGATACGATTCAAGTGTTTGCTGTTGTCCTTCAATTTTTCGATCACTTCTTCAGCGTTTTGGTACAATTTAACGAATTGAAGATTTTCAAGAGTTGCTTTGAATTCGCGGTTACCAGGAACGATTTCAACTCCTTTAATTGGAGGAATGATTGGTGTTGATCCAGTCGCAAAGATCAATTTTTCGTAAGATTCTTTGTGTTCTTTTCCATCAACTTCTGCAGTCACCACTTTGTTGTCATAGTCAATTGAAAGAACAGGAGAGTTCATGTAGACTTTTGCACCTTTTGCTTCCAATTTTTCTTTGTCAGAGTAGAAAAGACCTTCAGGACCATCGATTTGCTCACCGATCCAAAGCGCCATCCCACATCCAAGGAATGAAATGTTTGAGTTTTGGTCAAAAACCACAATTTCATTTTCATTTCCGAAATTATCTAACATAGTGTTGATACAAGCTGTTCCGGCATGGTTAGCCCCTACAACAACGATTTTACTCATAGAATAAATCCTACCTTTAATTTAATTTACTTCTTGAGTATATCATAAAAATGATATCGGTTACAATTATTTTGCTCAGAATTTGTGATCTTTTTTTCAATTTTCCAGAAAATCCCACTTCACATGTTTCCAAAAATCTCAAACAATATGCTTGAAAGGATTGTGAAAACGATATCTTTTTGATATACTGTAGGTAAGTGAAAATAGGAAAGGATAGATTTTTAGTGGACCTAAGTAGTCGATCCGAACATTTGATGGGAACGACCATCACTGTTTCGATCTGTCACCCACAAGCGAATGAACTCTTAGCCCGCTGCTTTGAACTTCTTCGCTCCTACGAACATCGCTTCAGTGCTAATGATGCAAGTTCTGAACTCATGGAGGTCAATCACCAAGCTGGTATTGCTCCTGTCCAAGTACATCCAGATCTTTTTGAACTGATTGCATTAGGAACCTTGCATAGTCAAGCTCAGAACAGCCATTTAAACATCGCCATTGGTCCTCTTGTACAGACCTGGCGAATTGGATTTTCAGATGCTAGACGTCCCCAGCAAGGGGAAATTAATCAAGCTCTGACCATGATCGATCCTCACCGAATTCAGCTCGACCCAGAAAACCATACGGTCTTTCTTATGCGTCCTGGAATGAAGATCGACTTGGGAGCCTTAGCAAAAGGCTATAGCGCAGATCTAATTGCTACCTATCTGAGAGGTAAGGGAATCAAGGATGCCTTGATTGATCTTGGAGGAAATATCCTAACCGTTGGTCAACACCCTGTTAAACAGCAGCCTTGGCGGATTGGCATTCAAAATCCTGTCGAAAAAAGAGGAAATCACTTACTGGTCCTCTCAGTCAAGAATAAATCTGTTGTCACCTCTGGCATCTACGAGCGTCATTTAGAAGTTGAAGGCCAGTCGTTTCATCATATCTTTGATAGCGCGACGGGCTATCCGGTCGAGACAGACTTAGCCAGTATCACTATCATATCTGATCGATCCGTAGACGGGGAGATATGGACTACCCGCCTGTTCGGGGAATCTCCTGCTTCTATCCTCAATACTGTTGAATCACTTCCTGGTATAGACACCTTATTGGTTTCTCAATCAGGCAAGATTGCCTATACAAGTGGGCTCCAATCATATTTATAATTCTCCTATCAGAAAGGAATTTTCCATGATAAAACTTATTGCGATTGTGGGGACTAACTCCAAACGTTCTACAAACCGTCAACTACTTCAATACATGCAAAAACATTTTGCTGATAAGGCTGAGATCGAATTGGTCGAAATTAAAGATATCCCTGTCTTTAACAAACCAGCCGACAAACAAGTTCCTGAAGCTGTCTTGGATATTGTTGCAAAAATTGAAGAAGCTGATGGGGTCATTATTGGAACTCCAGAATACGACCACTCTATTCCAGCAGTCTTGATGAGTGCACTCGCTTGGCTCTCATACGGAGTCTTCCCATTGTTGAACAAACCGGTCATGATTACTGGGGCATCATACGGTACGTTGGGATCTTCACGCGCCCAACTCCAACTTCGCCAAATCTTAAATGCTCCTGAAATTAAAGCGAATGTCTTGCCAGATGAATTCTTGCTCTCCCATTCATTGCAAGCCTTTGATCAAAATGGAGACTTGGTGGATTTAGATGTCATTCAAAAATTAGATGCCGTCTTCAATGATTTCCGTGTATTTGTAAAAATCACAGACAAATTGCGCAACGCCCAAGAATTACTTCGCAAAGATGCTGAAGAATTTGACTGGGAAAACTTGTAAGATAGGAGACATACTAGCATGAAATTTGTTGGACTTGTAGGATCGAACTACGATCAATCATATAACCGTAAACTTTTGGAATTCATTCGCCGCCAATTTAAGATCAAATTTGAATTGGAAGTTCTTGAAATCGACGAAGTTCCAATGTTTAATCAAGATGAAAAATGGGACGAAAGTTTCCAATTACGTCTTTTATATAACAAAATCACTCGTGCAGATGGTGTCATCATTGCCACTCCAGAGCACAACCATACGATCTCTGCTGCTCTCAAGTCTGTTCTTGAATGGCTATCTTTCGAGGTGCATCCATTTGAAAACAAACCGGTTATGATCGTCGGTGCTTCTTACTATGATCAAGGGACTTCACGCGCACAGGTTCACCTCCGTAAGATCCTTGATGCTCCAGGTGTCAATGCTTACACTCTTCCAGGGAATGAATTCCTTCTAGGAAAAGCGAAAGAAGCTTTTGACGAAAACGGCAATATCATCAACGAGGGAACCGTCAAATTCCTTGAAACCTGCTTGGATAATTTTATGAAATACGTTGAGGTTGTATCGAAATTGAAAAAACCAAAACCAATTGAACCAGAAGACTTGGATTGTAATCATCCAATCGCTACAACTGTTACTGAAGTCGATCCTGACGATCCAGACTGGGTAGAAAAAGTAGCTGAAATCACCGGTGCCGTTTCTGGCGATACCTATGTCAAACTCGACCACGGTATCCTAACCGTTAACCAAATTGATATGTTCTTGAAGGCTATGCCATTTGAATTGACTTATGCCGATGATAACAACCAATTCCTCTACTACAACAATGCCCATCAAGATCCAGATACCATGTTTGCTAAACGCGTGCCACCTCAATCAGGAAGCCGGATGTCAACCGTTCACGGCTCCCTACCACCAGCACGTATGAAAAACGTGGAATGGGTGATTGGTACCCTTCGTAACGGTAACCAAGACTATGTTCGGACCATTGTTCCAGGATCTCCTGAAGGCGTGATTAACACTCACAACTACCAAGCTATGTACTATGAAGATGGTTCTTACGCTGGTATCAATGAGATTGTCTTCAACTTCAAACCATGGTTGGACTGGTACCTGCAAACAACAGGTCAACGTCTAGTTGGCGGAAGGGGTCCATTTGCTCCTGCTGGTGGACACGGTAGTGCAGATGCAACTTCTGGTGCTTCTGATGCTGGAGGACATGGTGACGGAGGGCACGGAGATGCCGATGCCACTTCTGGTGCAAGCAACTAAGAAACTAGAAAAAAATGAAGCTTCATGCTTCATTTTTTTATTGTAAGTCTTTGATGATCTTCTTAGCATCTTCGTTTGAAATAGCCCCTAATTGGACATGTCCAATTTTCCCATGACTGTCTATAAAGACTTCTGTAGGAATAGAGCGAACCTGATAATCTGCAAATGCAGAACCATCTGGATTATACAAGACCGGTACTGACTTGTAATCTTGTTGATCAAACCATTTAACGAATTCTTCTTCTGTTTTTTCACCTTGGAGTCCTGGTGCCATAATGGTCAGAATTTCAAAGTCTCTATCCGTATCCTTGACCAATTTCTCTAATTCGGGCATACTTTGCCGGCAAGGACCACACCAGGTTGCCCAAAATTTCAAATAAACCTTCTTCCCTTTGTAGTCTGAAAGTTTGACCGTATTCCCCTGCATATCCTTTAGTTCAAAGTCACTAGCGTCTTTTCCTACCAAAGGATGCTTATTCGTTGTTGTATTCATTGTTGGCTGATTGTCCATACTACTCTCACTGGATTGATTCATGGAACAAGCTGACAGCAAAGCCAGAGAAAGTACTGAGAAACAAGCGTATTTAATACCTTTCATCATGCGTTAAACCTCCGATATTTTTATGAAAAGATAGATGACAAACTGTTCAATTGTCCCAAGAGTAAGAGAATTCCCATCAGAATAATGATGGCTCCGCCGATTTTCTTCAACAACAACAAATGGGGTTTGAGACGATTAAAGTAAGGTAGGACCAGACTAGATGCTAAGGCCAAGAGTAAAAACGGAAGAGCCATTCCCAAGGTGTAAACTAGGAGATAAACAGCTCCCATAAGAGCATCCTGCCCATCTGATGCTGCTAAAGCAAGAACTGATCCTAATACCGGACCAATACAAGGCGTCCAACCAAAACTAAAGCCAAGACCAAGGAGAAAAGCTGAAAACAATTCATTCTTCTGTTTGTTGGCTCCAAAATCTACTGATTTTTGCTTTTCAAGGAAATGAAAATGAAAGACTTCCATTTGATGAAGACCAAGGATAATGATGAGGGCTCCCATCAGATAACGGAACCAATTGGTGTACATGATCTTTCCAAGCAAGCCCGCTCCAAAACCAATGAGGAGGAAAATAACAGAAATACCGGCAATAAAACAAAGAGTTTTCAGCAAGCCATGCCAGCGAATTTTTTTCCCGAACAATTGGATAGCCTTTTCCTGATCACTTCCTAGTAAGATTCCAATATAAACCGGAAGCAAAGGAAAGACACAGGGAGAAAAGAAAGACAGAATACCCGCAAGAAAAACTGTCAATGAAAAAACGATTGGATTCATAGTTCACTCCGTATATTGATATGCTACATTCAGTATAACATTGACTGACAAAAAATAAAAATTTCTGCTACGTTTTTTTACTAAAGTTTGGATTTAGATACTAGTTTCAAAAGAAAAACTCTAAAGCACAAACCTTTAGAGTTTTTAATATAACTTATTCTTCTGCCGTTTGTTTATTTGGTAATACGAGCGATAAAAGAATCCCGATGACTACTGGCACTAACCATGGAAGAGATTGAGCCGCAAATGGAAGCAAAACAATCCCCTTTTCTACTAGTGAAATTTTAAAGGTACTTGCCAGAACACTTGCAAGAGAGACCAAGCTGGCCAAGAAAATAGTCAGTTGCATTCCTGGTTTTGAAAGAGCCACAAATTTATTCACTATCACAATCAATACAATGGTAATGGTGATTGGGTAAAGAATCATCAAGACTGGCAATGAGAAAGCAATAATGGTATTCAAGCCAAGGTTGGCAATCGCAAAACCAATCAGAGTGAAGACACTTGCATAGACCTTGTAAGAAACCTTAGGGAAGGTGCTATGGAAGAATTCACTGGTAGAGACGATCAAACCAGCTGTTGTGGTAAAGCAAGTTACCGTCACCATTCCTGCTAGGAAAATCTGAGCAGTCGGACCAAAGATCGCTTTGGTCGCTTCTGATAATACATACACCCCTTTATTGGTATCAGATGCCATAACAGAAGCTGGAATTGGAAAATGATTTCCCAGATATCCTAAGCCAATATACAGCACACTAAAACCAAGGGCTACAACAATTCCAACCAACCAAATGGTCTTGATATATTCTTTCTTACTTGAAAATCCAAGTTGATTCAAGGTAGTCACTGCGATCACACTAAAGGCAACAGATGCCAAGGCATCCAAGGTATTGTACCCCTCTAAAAATCCTTGCCCAAAGGCAGAAGCCTGATAGGCTTTGGTGGCCACCATTGGAGCGTGTCCACTGTATTTCAGAGCCCCAAGAACGACCAAGATCAAAATGAGAATCGCAAAGATCGGGGTCAAAATACGACCGATCCGATCTAGAATCTTAGATGGATTCAAAGCAATCAGAAAGGCTAGCAAAAAGTAGACCAGGGTAAAAATGAAAAGTGCTAAACTGGCATTCATTCCACCTAATAAGGGGGCTATCCCCACTTCGAAAGATACCGTCGCCGTTCTTGGAATGGCAAAGAAAGGACCAATCGAAAGATAAAGCGCAACTAAGTATACAATCGCGAAAACAGGTGAAATCTTACGAGAAATCTCATCAATATATCCTTTGGGATTAAGTGTACCGATAATCAAGGTCACAATGGCAATTCCCACGCCTGAAAGGACAAACCCAGCAATAGCTGGCCAAAATTGATTACCCGATAAAGCACCAAGAGTCGGTGGGAAAATCAGGTTTCCAGCACCAAAAAAAATACCAAACAGTAATAAACCTGTCAGGGAACCTTTTCGTAACATACGATCTCCTTAAAAAAACGATAATCTTAACTTTATCAAATTCATTTGAAGAAAGCAACTTATTTGCATGAACAATCCGCTAGTTCTATCAGTCATTATGGTACAATGGATGTAAGATTTTACGAGGTGCAAAACATGTATCTATATCTATTCTGGTTATTTCCAGCTCTTATTTTTTTATTGTTCTTTATGAGTGATCGCAGAAGGCTTTTCAATGCTTATCTCTTTTCGATAAACCTGGGGCTTCTTCTACTGATTTCTGCATTTCTACTAGTCGTTCGAACTGAGCTATGGTTTAATCAACAAATTGCAATGATTGTTTTTGTAGTGATTTCCATCCTCGTTTTTCTCAGCATTATTTTCTCATCTATCTTTCTCCTTTTTAACGGCCGTCAAATGATGCTTTTTGAAGGAAAAAGACTGGCCAACCTCCTCTCTCTGCTTTATGGACTGTTTATTATCGGAGCTTTGGCACTACATTTTCTACCCTATTTCCCAGGGAATGACATCCTCATTTATCTGACTGACTTTGCCCTGTTTTACATGACCTTTCTCTACCTCTCTTATGTATCCTATGGGACCTTTTGCAATCTCTTTCCGGTTCGCAAAGAGCCAGACGCCATCATCATCCTTGGCTCAGGTTTGATCGGAGACAAGGTTCCCCCACTCTTGGCCCAACGTCTTGAGAAGGGAAAGGCCATTTATGAGCAGTTCAAGGAACGACCAAAGCTGATTGTTTCTGGTGGTCAAGGATCAGATGAGCTGATCGCAGAGGCGGAAGCTATGGCCAGATACTTGATGGAACATGGGGTGCCAGAAGACGCCATTCTCATCGAGAATCGCTCTCGTACTACTTTTGAAAACCTGACCTTTAGCAAGCGTATCCTTGAAGAACAGGGGCTTGGCAAGAGAGTCCTTGTGGTAACCAATTCTTTTCACGCGCTCCGTGCAGGTGTCTTTATGAGACGATTGAAAATACCTGGTCGAAGTATCGGTTCAAGAACAGCTTTTTACTATCTCCCATCCGCTTGGATTCGAGAAACCGTTGGCTTGGTTTCACTTTATTGGAAATGGCATGTTACCTTCCTAGCTCTTCTATTTCTGCCTTGGTTCTTTACACAAATCATGAAACTGATTGAGTTCTTCATGCAACATCTAAA